>SKHU01000026.1 GCA_007116755.1 Alphaproteobacteria bacterium | reverse complement strand
CATACTTCCGATACGGTCTGGGTGAAATTCCCGTTTAAATCGGGCGCACCGAAAGGCTTGGAAGACGCGCATATCGTTATCTGGACAACCACGCCCTGGACACTGCCCGGCAACCGCGCCGTCGCTTACGGCGCGGAGATCAATTACGTCGGTTTCACCGTTGATGATACGGGCGAAGACAGTCTGGCACAAAAAGGCGACAAGCTGATCGTCGCCAAAGAGCTGCTGGAGGCAACGCTGGAAGCCGCAGACATCACCGCGCATACGGTGTTCTGGAACGGCAAAGGCGCGGATTTCAAAGGCGCTGTCTGCCACCATACATTACACAAAAAAGGCTATGATTTCGACGTGCCGGTGCTGGAAGCCGATTTCGTCACCACCGATGCGGGAACGGGCTTTGTGCATATCGCCCCCGGCCACGGGGAGGATGATTATAAACTCGGCCTCAAAAACGGGATCGAGGTGCCGCATACGGTCAATGGTGACGGTACTTATGCCGATACCGTGCCGCTGTTTGCGGGCGCACCGGTCTATCTTGAGGACGGGCGCAAAGGTCCTGCCAATAAGCTGGTGATGGCAGCGATTGCCGAGGAAGGCAATCTTGTGGCCAAAGGGCAGTTGCGGCACAGCTATCCGCATTCGTGGCGGTCAAAAGCGCCGGTGATCTTCCGTAACACGCCGCAATGGTTTATCGGGCTGGACGGGCAAAGCGGCGATGACGGCCGCACGCTGCGCGAAAAGGCGCTGGGCGAGATCGCCAAAACCCGCTGGGTTCCCGAACGCGGCGAAAACCGCATTGCCTCGATGGTGGAAACGCGCGGCGACTGGTGCATCAGCCGCCAGCGCGCATGGGGCGTGCCGATTGCCATTTTCGTGAATAAAGCAAGCGGCGAGGTTTTGCAGGACGAGGCCGTGCTGGATCGTATTATCGACGTGTTTCATCAGGAAGGCTCCGATGCGTGGTTCACGCGCGATCCGCAGGATTTTCTCGGCAACGGCTACAGCAAAGAGGAATGGGAACCCGTCACCGATATTATTGATGTCTGGTTTGAATCCGGATCGACGCAAAGCTTTGTGCTGAAGGAACGCGACGACCAGACATGGCCGGCCGATCTGTATCTGGAAGGATCGGATCAGCATCGCGGCTGGTTCCAGTCTTCGCTGCTGGTCTCCTGCGGCACCAACGGCACGGCGCCGTTCAAATCGGTGCTGACGCACGGCTTCATTCTGGATGAAAAGGGCTATAAAATGTCCAAATCCGGCGGCAACGGCGTATCGCCGCTGGACCTTTTGCAGGAATACGGCGCGGATATTATCCGGCTCTGGGTGGCGGGATCGGATTACACCGACGATATTCGTATCGGCAAAAATATTCTGCAGGGGCATACGGATATTTACCGCCGCATCCGCGGCACGTTCTGCTATCTGCTCGGCAATCTCAACGGCTATAAACCCGAAGACGAAGTTGCCTATGAGGATATGCCGGAGCTGGAACGCTGGGTGCTGCACCGTCTTTGGGATATCGACGGCGAAATCCGCCGCCATATCGAAAATTTCGATTTCCAGCGGATTGTCACGCTGCTGCATAATTTCTGCGCCAAAGATTTGTCGGCGTTTTACTTTGATATCAGCAAGGACAATCTGTACTGCAATCCGTCGGGCAGCCTGCAGCGCCGCGCCGCACAAACCGTTCTGGACAAGGTGTTTTTGCATCTTGTGCATTGGCTGGCGCCGGTTTTGAGTTTTACAACGGAAGAAGCGTGGCTGATCCGCAACGGCGAAACGCTGGACGGTTTTGAAAACAGTCTGCATTTGCGCGAATTTCCCGATGTCGAAGAAAAATGGCGCGACGATGCGCTGGCGGAAAAATGGCAGCAGATTCAAAATGTGCGCCGCGTTGTCACCGGCGCTTTGGAGGTCAAGCGGGCGGAAAAAGCCGTGCGTTCCTCGCTGGAGGCCGCGCCGAAAATCTATGTCGAGGATGACGCGCTGGCCGATACGCTGATGACAATCGATTTTGCCGATATATGTATCGTCTCGGATGTGGAGATTGTCATCGCCAAAGTGCCGCCTTACGCCTTCACGCTGGAAGACGTTTCGGGGATCGGCGTGGAATTTGCCGCAGCGTCAGGCGAAAAATGCGCGCGCTGCTGGAAATACACTTCCGACACGGGCGCGGATGCCGAACACCCCGCCATCTGCAAACGCTGCGCCGAAGCCGTCAAAACCGAAAAAATGGCGGCGGCATGACGGGGCAGCGGGGAAAATTCATCACATTCGAAGGCGGCGACGGCACCGGAAAAACCACGCAGATCGGGCTGTTTGCCGAATATCTTGCCGAAAACTGCGGCATTACGCCCGTTCTGACGCGCGAGCCGGGCGGTACGGCGGAGGCGGAAAAAATCCGCGCCCTGCTGGTGCAGCGCGGCGGCGGCGACTGGGATCCGCTGACCGAAGTGCTGCTGCTCTCCGCCGCGCGGCGCGAACATCTGGTGAAAAAAATTCTGCCTGCGCTGGAGGCGGGGCAATGGGTGATTTCCGACCGTTTTGTCGATTCCACCACCGCTTTTCAAGGCTACGGCATGGGGCTGCCGCAACAGCAATTGCAGACGATCTACCGCGAAATTGCAGGGGATTTTATGCCTGATCTGACCTTTATTCTGGATATCGATCCGGCGGAAGGGCTGAAACGATCCGGCCGTCATCTTGCGGAAACGGCGGATGCGGCGGAAAAAACCGAAGACCGCTATGAACGCATGGGGCTGGAATTTCACGCGCGGCTGCGCGACGGTTTTCTGGAGATTGCAAAAAACAACCCGCAGCGCTGCGCCGTTATCGATGCCGCCCTGCCGCTTGAACATGTGCAGGCGGAGATCCGCCGCGCTTTTGCCGAAAAATTCTCCCTGCACCGTAAAGAGGCGCTGAATGGATAGTCTTGCGCTTGATCTGCCGGATACGGGGGAAGAAGACGGTATGCTGCCGCCGCCGCAGGAAAATCCGCTGCTGCTCGGCCATGAGGCGGCGGAAAAAGCGCTGCTGAAAGACATCGCCGCCGGCCGTTTGCCGCATGCGCTGATTTTTTCCGGCCCCGGCGGTATCGGCAAGGCGACGCTGGCCTTTCGTCTGGCGCGTTACCTGCTCTCCGGCAAGGCGGAGGAGGACAGCGGCGGGCTGTTCGGCGAGGATGCGCCTGCGGAAAATCTTGCTGCGGATATGGAACATCCCGCCGCACGCAAAATCGCCGCAGGCAGTCACCCCGGCCTGCTTTATGTTGCGCCGTCGGATACGGACGGCAAGGGAAAAAAGCGCGCCAATGCATTTATCGGCATTGACGGGGCGCGGCGTGTGCCGCAATTTTTGCAACAGACGGCGGCTGATGGCGGCTGGCGTGTCGTTATTATCGACAATGCCGAAGAGATGAATATCGCCGCGCAAAACGCCGTTTTGAAAACGCTGGAAGAACCGCCGCCGCAATGTTTGCTTCTTATCGTCACCGCCGCGCCCGGAAAATTGCTGCCGACAGTGCATTCGCGCTGCCGCCTGATGCCGCTGGAGCCGCTTGCCGAAACGCATATCTCCGAATTGTTTGATAAAGCCCTGCCCGGTCTTAAGGCAGAAGAAAAACGCGATCTGGCCGCCGCCGCGCGCGGGCGGATCGGCTATGCGCTGACGCTGCACGAGGCCGGCGGTACGGAGATTTACCGCGAGATTACCGAATTGCTTTCCGGCTTTACCGAAAGCCGCGCCCATGAACTCGCCGCCGCGCTTTCCGCCGACAAGCAGCGTTTTGCCCTGTTTGGCGAGATTTTATGCGACCTGCTTGCGGAAACGGCCAAAGACACGCTAAAAAACCGCGCGGCTGGCGGCTTTGCACAAAGCCGCAGCCCGCAGGAATGGTTTACGCTGTGGGAGGCGGCGCGCGATCTTCTCCGCCGCGCCGATGCCGCCAATCTTGATATTTACGCAGCGGTTTTGCAGCTCTGCGGTCTTTTGCAATCTGCCCCGCAAAAAAAATCGTCATTCTGACCCCGGACTTGATCCGGGGGAAGAATCTTTTGCGTGCGGCAAAAAGAGATCCTTCGCCTGTCGGCTCAGGATGACAGTGCATTCATCATTGTTATTTCCGTCCCCCCCCCAACGTCACACCCGCGCAGGCGGGTGTCCATTTCAACAAATGCGCATATCTTAAAAATAGATTCCCGCCTGCGCGGGAATGACAGAAAGAGGAAGGCGGGTGTGGCGTTTCAAGGGGATGCAGGTTTTTTCGGAACGAACATCACCACATCGTAAATCTGCACCGGCTCGCCGTGCTGGTTTAATGTGCGGTTTCTCATTTTGACAACGCCCAGATGCGGTTTGGATTTTGACGGAATCACCTCTTTCACCTCGGCCTCGATGGACAGCGCATCCTCCGGATAAACGGGGCGCGGCCAGTTGATATTTTCAATCGTGCGGCCGATCATGCCGCCATAAACATCGGGGCAGGCACTGACAAACAGGCGCATGGACAGCGCCGCCGTATGCCAGCCGCTGGCCACCAGACGGCCGAAAACCGAATCTTTTGCCGCTTCCTCGTCCAGATGGAAATATTGCGGGTCATAGAGGGCGGCATACGCCTTGATCTCCTCTGCCGTGACGGTCAGCGGACCGGCTTTGAAAACCCGCCCCGGCGTGAAATCCTCAAGATAAAAATATTCGCGCTTTTTATTTTGTTCCGTATTTTTCGCCGTCATGCCCGTATCCCCGCCTTTTTCAGCCTGTTTGCCTGTTCAACGGGTAGTCTATCCGAATATTTTAGCTGTTGCAATTTATCAGATAAGGCTTTAAAAACATGAGTGTATAGAGATAACAAAAGGATATTTCCTTAATATTTCGACCATTTGCAACAAGATAATCCTTCTATGTCACAAGGAGCTTAAGATATGCGCAGTTTCATTGTTTTTCTATCCCTTGCCGCCGTTTTTCTGGTTGCCGGTTGTTCCGATCCGCGCAGCTGGAGAATTCCTTCGGTCGGCTCGCTGAAACCGTCGAACGAGCTGGAAAAGCTGAACAGCGTTCAGGCTGTCGGCGCACCGTTCACGCGCTATCTGTTCGAGGAATATCGCGATTACGCCAATTTCCGCCATGAACACCGCGATTATGCCGATGCGCTGCATTTCGCCCGCAAGGGAATTGCCGCCGCTTACGGTGAAACCGTAATGCCGGAAGTTCTGGATGACTGGGATCTGAACCGCGGCCATCTGCAGGAAATGGTACCTGCACGTGCGCAGCTTGTTGATGTGCTGGAAAACGGCGGCCGTGATGTGGCCGCGCGTCTGGCCGCACGGGCGCAGGCACGTTTTGACTGCTGGGTCGAACAGCAGGAAGAAGACTGGCACGGCGATATTCCGCATTGCCGCCGCGAATTTTACGCCGCGCTGCGCGAATTGCAGACGCTGGTTGTGCCCGAGCCTTATGCCGAGCCCGAGCCGCCTGTGACCGTACAGCAGCCCGTGCGCGAGCCGGTGCCGCTGGATCAGGCCATGTTCATCGTCTTCTTTGACTGGGACAAAAGCGTGCTGACGCAAAGCGCACTGGATGTGCTGGATGCCATCGCTGACGAAGTGAAAAGCCGCGAAGATGTCACACGAATCAAAATCGTCGGCCATACGGACAGCTCCGGCAGCCGCGCCTATAACCAGCGCCTGTCGATGCGTCGCGGCAATGCCGTACGCGCTGCTCTGGCCGAACGCGGTGTTGACCCGTCCAAACTGGCGGTCGAAGGCCGCGGCCAGGAAGACCTGCTGGTGAAAACCGCCGATAACGTCCGCGAGCCGGCCAACCGCCGCGCCCAGATCAGTCTGGAATAGACTTGAGATCTGACGGATAACAAAATCAGTACGCTCCCCAGTTTTGGGGAGCGTCTTTTTTTTGCCCCGCCATCTTGGAGAAAAGCGAAAGACCCCGCTTGCTTATCGGAAGATTCTTCGCCTTCGGCTCAGAATGACGGATTTGGTTTTCGGTTTTTTTGTCCGATAGGCAATTGCTCCTTCCCTTAAACCTGTTTTTACCCCCGCTATGGTAAAATAATAGGGTGAAAGAAATTTCGTAACGGGGCGGGCTATTCCTTATGCAATTTTTTTTGCGGGAAATGAAACCGCAGGAGTGTTTGAAATTTCTATAGAAGTTTTGCGTCAAGAATTTTATTTGCAGTTTTTAACATTTTTTTAACTTTCAGGCGCTGGACGAAACCACAAGATATGGTATGCTGATAATAGGACAGTGACTATACGTAGTGTCTCACATCGAATATTATCTGCATATAAAACAAGCCTTTGCAGGTAAGACTCAAAGAAAAAAATAAAGGCGGGGCCTTATATGACGCCTGAAATGACGAAGCAGGAAAGGGAGAAATGCCTCATGTTTGATATTGCGCAGTTGGCGAAGGGAACAAAAGTTTCGGTCGATCGGGAGCGCGACGCGTTTCTGACGGATTTCGGCAAAGCCACTCTGGAAGACCGCTACCTGATGCCCGATGAGGAATTTCAGGATTTGTTCGCGCGCGTTGCCGCCTATTACGGCGATGATTCCGCCCATGCGCAGCGGCTGTATGATTATATCTCCAAACTCTGGTTTATGCCCGCCACCCCTGTTTTGAGCAATGGCGGTCTGGATCGCGGTCTGCCGATCTCCTGCTTTTTGAATGAATGCGATGACAGCCTTTCCGGCATTGTCGATTTGTGGAATGAAAATGTCTGGCTGGCCTCGCGCGGCGGCGGCATCGGCTCTTATTGGGGCAATCTGCGCTCCATCGGCGAGAAAGTCGGGCGCAACGGCAAAACCTCGGGCATTGTGCCGTTCATCCGCGTACAGGACGCGCTGACGCTGGCGATCAGCCAGGGCAGTCTGCGGCGCGGCTCGGCGGCGGTGTATCTGCCGGTGCATCACCCCGAAATCGAGGAATTTGTGGAATTGCGCCGCCCGACCGGCGGCGACCCGAACCGCAAGGCTTTGAACCTGCATCACGGTATTCTGATTACCGACGCCTTTATGCGCGCGGTCGAGCGGGACGAGGAATGGGCGCTGCTTAGCCCGAAAGACGGGCAGGTGCAGGATCGGATCCGCGCCCGCGACCTGTGGATCCGCATTCTGACCGCACGGGTGGAAACGGGCGAGCCGTATCTGGTCTTTGTCGATCACGTCAACCGCGCCATCCCGACCCATCACAAAATGGCAGGGCTGGAGGTGAAAATGTCTAACCTGTGCAGCGAGATCACGCTGCCGACCGGACGCGACCATCGCGGTCAGGACCGCACGGCGGTCTGCTGCCTCTCCTCGCTTAATCTGGAGAAATACGACGAATGGCAGGACAACCCGCAATTTATCGAGGATGTGATGCGCATGCTCGACAATGTGCTGGAGGATTTCATCAAAAAAGCCCCCGACCATATGATGAAGGCGAAATATTCGGCGATGCGCGAACGCTCCGTCGGTCTGGGCGTGATGGGCTTCCATTCCTTCCTGCAATCGAAAATGATTCCGTTTGAAAGCGTGATGGCAAAAGTCTGGAACAAGCGCATGTTCAAACAGATCCGCAACGCCGCCGATGCGGCCTCGGTCAAGCTGGCGAAAGAGCGCGGCCCCTGCCCCGATGCAAAGGATTACGGCATCAACGAGCGGTTTTCCAACAAGATGGCGGTCGCGCCGACGGCGTCAATCTCGATCATCTGCGGCGGCACCTCGCCGGGGATCGAGCCGATTGCCGGCAACGCCTTCACGCATAAAACCCTGTCGGGATCGTTTCCGGTGAAAAACCGCCATCTGGAAATCATTCTGGAGGAAAAGGGCATGAACACCGAAGATGTCTGGAATGATATTTTCACACATGAAGGTTCCGTGCAGCATCTCGATTTCCTCTCGGATGACGAAAAAGACGTGTTCAAAACCGCGTTTGAACTCGACCAGCGCTGGGTGATCGAACACGCCGCCGACCGTGCGCCGTTTATCTGTCAGGCGCAGTCGCTGAACGTGTTTCTGCCGGCGAATATTCACAAGCGCGATCTGCACCAGATTCACTGGATGGCGTGGAAGAAAGGCGTGAAAAGCCTTTATTACTGCCGCTCGAAATCCATTCAACGCGCCGAAACCGCGCATAGCGTGACAGGCGAAAAACGCCACAGTACCGTCGCAGGCGTTGTGCCGGATTCGATACTGGACGCGATTCCGGGCGCAGCGCCACTGCCGCAATCCTCGGGCGTGCAGGAAAACGAATATGAGGAATGTCTGTCCTGCCAGTAAGAGTTAATGTCATTCTGACCCCTGCGAAAGCGGGGGGAAGAATCTCCCGCAGTTTATCAGGAGATCCTTCGCGTTGCTCAGGATGACGGTTTTGAGTTTAAAACATGAAGGAGAAGAAAAAATGTCAAGATTACTGACCGAAAACCCCGTCTATAAACCTTTCCACTATCCGTGGGCCTATGAGGCATGGCTGACGCAGCAGCGCCTGCACTGGCTGCCGGAGGAAGTGCCGCTTTCCGAAGATGTGCGCGACTGGAAACACAAGCTGACACCGGCGGAGCGCAACCTGCTGACGCAGATTTTCCGCTTTTTCACGCAGGCGGATGTCGAGGTCAATAACTGCTATATGAAACATTACAGTCAGGTCTTCAAACCGACGGAAATCCAGATGATGATTGCGGCGTTTTCGAATATCGAAACCGTGCATATCGCCGCCTACAGCCATCTTTTGGACACGATCGGCATGCCGGAAACCGAATATTCCGCCTTCCTGAAATATAAGGAGATGAAAGACAAATACGACTATATGCAGAATTTCAATGTCGATTCCAAGGAAGATATCGCTATGACCATGGCGGTGTTCGGCGCGTTTACCGAAGGGCTGCAGCTTTTCGCCTCATTCGCCATTCTGATGAATTTCCCGCGCTTTAACAAGATGAAGGGCATGGGGCAGATTGTCACATGGTCGGTGCGTGACGAAACCCTGCACACGCTGTCTGTTATCCGCCTGTTCAAGACCTTCATTGATGAAAATCCGGAAATCTGGACGGAAAAACTGCAAAAGGATATTTACGAGGCCTGCGATACGATCATCAAACACGAAGATGCGTTTATCGATCTGGCTTTCGAACAGGGCGGCATCGAAGGGCTGACGGCGGATGAGGTCAAACAATATATCCGCTATATCGGCGACCGCCGCCTGACCCAGCTGGGGCTGGACGAGATGTACGGCACCGATAAAAATCCGCTGCCGTGGATGGATGCGATTTTGAACGGTATCGAACACGCCAATTTCTTTGAAAACCGCGCCACGGAATATTCCCGCGCCGCCACCGAAGGCAGCTGGGAAGAGGCGTTTGAAGATCAGGTGTTCAAAAGCGCTTAAAACCTAAAAAAAACAGCTTGCTAACGAAAATTTAAAACTCTCTCCCGATAATATATGCGGGGGAGAGTTTTTTTGTTCAATAGGTTGACCGATATATTCCGCACCTTAAACGCCGTGTTTTCCGGAAAGGAAAAACGCTTTATCTGCAGGCCGCGACCTGAACCGAAATTCGAAGTTCTGATATCCGGTTTTGCAAACGCCCTGAAAAGGGAATGCGAAAATGTTTATTTCGAGGATACCGCAGGTTTTGTGCACGCCTTTCTCAT
>SKHU01000008.1 GCA_007116755.1 Alphaproteobacteria bacterium | reverse complement strand
TCAACAATCACAAGACCAAGATGGTTGAACGCGATTTTATCCGAGAGCAGCGCATGTGTGCCGATGACGATATTGACGCTGCCCTCTTTCAGACCCTCGCGCGTCTGTTTTGCAACTTTCGGCTGCACCAGCCGCGACAATTGCCCGATTTTCAGACCGAAACCGCGGAACCGCGCGGAAAATTCCTGATAATGCTGGCGGCACAGCAGCGTTGTCGGTGTCAGCACCGCAACCTGCACCCCCGCCATCGCCGCCACGAAAGCCGCACGCAGCGCCACCTCCGTCTTGCCGAAACCGACATCGCCGCAGATCAGCCTGTCCATCGCGTAATCGCGCCCGAGATCCTCGACCACGTCACGAATGGCATTGTCCTGATCTTCGGTTTCGGGATAGGGAAAACGCGCGGAAAACTCCTGATAAATGCCGCTTTCCGCCTGCAGCGAATCGGTTTTGCGCAACACCCGCGCGGCGGCAATACGCAGCAGCTCTTCCGCCAGCGCCATCAAATCCTTTTTGACTTTTTTCTTGCGGCTCTGCCAGCCCGCACCGCCCAGCTTGTCCAGCGCTGCGGCGGCATTGTCATTGCCGAAACGCGACAGCACCTCGATATGCTCGACCGGCACAAACAGCTTGTCGCCGCCCGCATATTCGATTTTCAGGCAATCATGCGGCACGCCGCCGACCGTCACCGCCTCCAGCCCCGCAAAACGGCCGATACCGTGCTGTTCATGCACAACCAGATCCCCCGCATTCAGAACGGAAAGATCATCCAGAACTTCCTGCATCCGCCGCCGGCCGCGTTTTTTTGCCGCGCCGGGACGAATCAACCGGTCGCCGAGCAGATCCTGTTCGGTGATGACGGCAAAATCCGGTGTTTCAAAGCCGCGCTCCAGCGGCAATACCGCAATTCCGGCGGTGTTTTTCTTTAATCCCGCAAAACTGCCCATACCGCCAACCTCCCGCAGCGCGGAAAGCCCGTGTGCTGTCAGTACCGATTGCAGACGCGTACAGGCCCCCTCGCTGTACCCGGCGATCAATACCCGTTTTCCGGCGTTTTGCAGCTCCCGTACGTGTCCGACCGCCGCATCGTACAGATTGATGTCCTCCCGTACGCGCACATCGGAAAAATCGCGTCCGGCGCGGATATTCTCCTCCGCCACGCGCCCCGCAGCCGCGTCCGATGATGTTTCCGGAACGGAAAACGGCAGCAGGAAATGCGTTTTAGGCAATTTTTCCAGCAGCCCGTTCCATGCGGCATGGTCAAGATAAAGCAGCTCCGGCGGAATCGGCTTATAGGGCGCGGTCAGCGCCTGTTCGGAAAGATTGATGCGCCGCGCTTCATAAAAATCGTACACCTGTTCAAGGCGGCTTTGCCGCGCGCCTTCCGCCTCCTCCGTCAGGATGGGGACGACGGTTCCGGGCAGATAATCCGGCAGCGTTTCCGTTTCGCCGTAAAACAGCGGCAGCCAGTGTTCCATCCCCGCATATTTACGCCCCTCGCTGACCGCGTTATAAAGCGGATCATCTTCCTTGCGCGTCACCGCGCCGAAAATTTCCCGGTATGCGCCGCGAAAATTTTTGATTGTTTCTTCATTTAAAAAAATCTCGGAGACGGCGCCGATCAGCAACTCCGTCGCCTCTTCACCGCTGCGCTGGTCGGCGGGATCAAAATATTTCAGCGTGTCCACATCTTCGCCGAACAGATCGACGCGTACGGGGTTTTCCCCCGCCGCAGGATAAATATCGATAATACTGCCGCGCAGCGCAAACTCCCCCGGCTCCCGCACGGTTTCAACACGGTGGTAGCCGTTCGCGGACAATGTTGTTTGCAGAATTCCTGTCTGCACCGTGCCGCCTTTCACAATGCGCAGCGTCGTATCCTCCAATGCGCGGCGCGGCAGAATTTTCTGCGTCACCGCTGCAACAGTCGTAAGCACGATCACCGGTGCAGCGTTATCCGCCTGCCGCTGCCGCTGCAAAAGACGTCCCAGCGCCGCCAGCCGTGCGCCGATTGCCGCCGCCGACGGCGAAACGCGGTCATAGGGCAGGCAATCCCATGCGGGAAAGCAGATCACCTCCCGCCCTGTTTCCAGAAATTGCAGCATATGCAGCATCTGCCGCATATGTTCTTCATCCGGCGCGATGTAAAGCGGTGTCAGGCCGTCCTGTGCGGCGATTTTTGCCACGACCAGCGCCTCCGCCCCCGGCGCAACACCGCCGTGACGGTACAGCGAGGACGGCGCATCCGTTTCACTGAAAAAATAAGGCTGTTCCTGCTGTCCGCCCTGCGTCATACGCCCGCCGTTTTTTAAGTTTTGCGTTGAAAAAAAAGAAACCGCCGAAAGCTTCAGCGGTTTCTATCATAAGTTTGTCTCTTTCGGCAATCTAAAAGTCTTATGCCCGAAAATCTTATGCCGCGCCGTTTCCGGGTTTTTTCGGCGGCATTTTGCGTGTTTCGACTCCGTTGTCGTTTTCGCCTTTATGCTGAGGCTGCGCCGAAGGTGTCGCGTTGTTTTCGGCATCTA
>SKHU01000136.1 GCA_007116755.1 Alphaproteobacteria bacterium | reverse complement strand
TTACAAGGGCAGGCGATTTTAATATATTGCCGCAGTTAAGAATTTTTATTCTATTTATATTTGACGGAGGCAAAGCCATGTCGGAGAAAAAACGTAATTTCTGGAATATCAAAAGCTATTTTACATCTGAAGAGGATGTTAATGCCGTCGACTCGCAGGGGCTGACAAAAGTTTTTATGGCGGCACAGAAAGGAAAAACCGGAGAGTTGCGCAAGCTGGCCGAGAAGGGTGCCAATCTTGATGTGCAGTTTCACCGCGTGGCCGAATCCCGCTATTCCCTGACCAATCCGCTTGGAACGCGGCCGGATTTTGCCGAGGGATCAACGGCGCTGCACGTTGCTGTGATTTTTGGAAATATTGATGCCATGAAAGTTCTGATGGAAAAGGGCGCGGATTTGAACGTGCAGGATCTGGACGGTTGTACGCCGCTGGATCGCGCATTGGAAAAATATATTCAACTCGATCAGGAACGGGAAACGGCGGGGCCGGAGGCAAAACGTACCCGTGCGGTACAAAAACGCGATATTGAACATACCCGCTATAAAGTGATCTCGAAATTGCTGGCCAAGAACGGCGGCGAATCCCATGTTTTCAAAATGCCGGAAAAACTGCATGCGGAAGTTGTCAATGATGACGATATTGCGCGTTTGACCGAAGCCGGTCGCAAGCGCCGCATCATTCCGCGCATCCGCATTGATTACTGACCCGGCATTCACGTTCACATTTTCTTTTGCATGGTTAAGCGAAGCTTAAACATCCCTGCTGTACAATGAGAGGGAACGCGCCGCTGTCGGCGGTGCGTGTTTTTCGGTGACAGAGGAGGGGGTATGCGTTTTTTTGCCGTGCTGTTCCATTGTGTATTGATATTCTCCGTCGCGGCATCCGCGCCTGCATCGGCGCAGCTTTTGCCGGGCGGCAGTCGCGATGCCCGCAATTCCGAGGCTGTCGATCTCAGGCCGATCCATGTGCCTGTGATTTCAAGACAGGGAGCAGTGCGCAATGTCAGCCTGCTGATTACGCTGGAAATCGACAGCGGTCGCCGTGAACAGCTTGCGCCGTATCACCCGCGTTTGATGGATGCGTATCTGCGCAATATGTATGATATGCTCGGCAGTGGCGCGGCGCTCGGCTCTGAAGGAGAGATTGATGTCGATCTGCTGCAACAGCGTCTGCGGGACGTGACGGCTGAAATCATTGACGATACGGCACGCTTCAATGTTTATGACGTACTACTGACCGTGATGCACGCGATTCATCTTTAGGGTCATTTTTAGGGCCAGGCAACTTCCGGCGGCAGCGACATCAATATCGCTTCGGTATTTCCGCCGGTTTTCAATCCGAATGCGGTGCCGCGATCATAAAGCAGGTTGAACTCGACATAGCGGCCGCGTTTTTTCAGCAATGCCGCGCGGTCATCCGCCGTCCACGGTTTATGCATATGCCGCCGGACGATTTCGGGATAAATATCCAGAAAAGCCAGCCCGACATCTTTTGTGAAGGCAAAATCGGCGTTCCAGTTGCCGCTGCTGAGTTGATCGTAAAAAATGCCGCCGATGCCGCGCGGTTCGTTCCTGTGCGGCAGAAAGAAATATTCATCGCACCATTTTTTATATTCGGGATAATAGGCCGGATTATGTCTGTCACAGGCCGTTTTCATTGCGGCATGGAAATCTGCCGTATCTTTTTTGTCGGGAAAAACGGGTGTCATATCCGCACCGCCGCCGAACCAGCCGCGCCCGGATGTAACAATATGGCGCGTATTCATATGCACGGCGGGAACAAAGGGGTTGCGCATATGCGCGACAAGGCTGATACCGCTTGCCCAGAAACGGCCGTCATTGGCGGCGCCGGGAATCTGTTTGCGGAATTCTTCGCTGAATGTGCCGTAAACCGTAGAAATATTCACGCCGACTTTTTCAAAAACGCGGCCGCGCATGATCGACATTGTGCCGCCGCCGCCTTCTTCTTCGGGGTCTGAGGCGGATGTGTCACGCTGCCAGGTTTTACGTTCAAACCGTCCTGCGGGTTTTGTGGTGTCCGCCAGTTCATCTTCCAGCGTTTCAAAGGCGGCACAAATATCGTCGCGCAGCTTTGCAAACCATGCGGCGGCCTGTTCTTGCGGCGCACCCTGAAGAGAGGAAAAGTCGCATCCGTTTGTCTGTTGCGGTTGTGGCATGGGCAAGGCTCTCCTTAAAATTTGCCCTTTCATATCACAGAGATGCGGTGCTGGCAATCATTTGCGGCAGGGTTTTCGTTTGGCGCAGGGCTTCTGACAGAACGATAGCGCAGCTTTGTGCCATGTTGAGGGAACGCGCATGTGCAGCCATTGGAATCAGTACGCGCGCATCGGCCGTATCATGCACATGGTCGGGAACGCCTGAGGTTTCACGGCCGGCAAGGATAATGTCGTCCGGCGCAAAATCAAAATCCGTGTAAGAAACGGCAGATTTCGTTGTCATCAAGACGATGCGGTGCTTTCCTTGTGTGGAGAAGTCACGGAACGTCTCCCAGTTTTTGTGACGTTCCATTTTTAAATGTGCGAGATAATCCATACCCGCGCGGCGCATGCGGCTGTCGCTTAAGGCAAAGCCGCAGGGTTCGATAATGTCCAGAGTCACATCGAAACAGCTGCACAGGCGCATGACGGCTCCTGTATTCTGCGGAATATCCGGATTGTAGAGAGCAAGGCGCATTTTTATTGTCACCGCGAATTGTTTTCTGCTAATTTGAAACCTAATAAGTTTTTGTAAAAAAAACAACGGGGCAGGTATGAAGTTTCTATTGCTGGTGGTCATTTTTCTGGAAGGCTATGCCGTTCTGGCCACCGAGCTTTTGGCGATGCGTCTGGTTCTGCCCTGGGTGGGCACCGGAACGGATGTGATTGCAATTATTATCGCCGCCGTACTTTTGCCTCTGGCTTTCGGTTATCATTACGGGGGCATGTACCGCCGCCGGTTGCGTGAGCGCGGATTAGGACATCATTCCGTTCGTAAAAAGCTGTTATCCAACGTGATGCGCTCAACGCTGATTCTGTGCATCGGATTGTCTTACGTGCTGCTGGAGATTTTCTTTTCCGGGCTTTACTTTCTTGGTATTCGCCAGCGTTTGATGCAGTTGACGGTCTATTGTTCGATTTTTCTCGTCTATCCTGTCTTTCTGCTTGGGCAGACGATTCCGCTGATCGGCCATTATTATTCGCGGCAGGTTCTCTCGGAGATGACGGGAAGGATGTTGTTTTTCTCGACGCTCGGTTCGTTTATGGGGTCGGTCTTTACAACGGTCGTATTGATGGCGGTGATCGGTGTGCATTATACCTCCGTATTCATTATCGGTGTGATGTGCGTTCTGATTTTCCTGCTGGCCAGAAAAAAACAGGTCGGTCATCTTTTAACGGCGGTCGGTGTGTTTACCCTGATGCTGTATATGAACAGCGGCGAGCAGATGCGTGCGCTCGATATTGTCAGCAATAACGGTTACAGCACCGTGCAGGTGCGTCCGATGGCAAAAGATCCCGAAGCGCGTTTGATGATGCTGAATAACAATTTTTCCTCCAGTTATAAGGAAGGTGAGGGAAGTGCTTATCCATACGGGCAGTATATCGAGAGGTTTTTCCTTGACCCGATTGCCGAGGCCGACCCGCCCAAACGCGTTCTTGTTCTGGGGGCAGCCGGGTTTACGCTGGGGGTTTATGATAACCATAACGAATATATTTATGTCGATATCGACCCTGATCTGCAAAAAGTGGCGGAAGAACATTTTCTGAAAAAGGAACTGGAGCCGAACAAAAAATTTGTTGCACGGGATGCGCGCGTTTATGTACGGGAAGCCGCCCGTGAGGGAAGACAATACGACCTGATCATTCTTGATACCTTCAAGGCCGGCTTCTCCATGCCGGAACATTTGTTAACGCGCGAATATTTTCTGGATGTCAAGGCATCGATGGCACCGGGCGGTGTGATGGTGATGAATTCTGTTGCCGGTTCGCAGTTTGCCGATAAATATTCACGGCGTATGGATAATACGTTGCGCTCGGTCTTTCCGCATCTGACGCGTATGATCATGTCCGCAAGCGAGATGGGGTGGAATGCATGGGAACACAGCCGCGGCTGGCGCGGAGCCTATTGGACAAATGTGCTTTACATCTACAATAACAATCCCGAAGCCGATGCCGATATGACGATATATACAGATGACAAAAACACTTATTTTCTGGATAAGTAAAAAATGAAACTTGGTCTTTACAAAACCGTTTTGTAAGATTATTCAGTAAATGCGTGTTGTGCATGCAAGATTTGCCGGATCAAAAATAAAGAAAACGGTTAAGCAAAGACCTACGTGATAAAAAAACAAAGAGAAGAAGATGGCATCCAAAAAAGACGATGAAACGCAGACACGGCGGGACTTTCTGAACTTAACGGTCGGCGCAATGGGGGCGGTCGGTATTGGCGCAGCGATGGTGCCGCTGGTCGACTCGATGAACCCCGCGGCAGATACGTTGGCACTTGCCACAATCGAAGTGGATATTTCCGAAATTGAAGTCGGCCAGACGCGCGTTGTGCAATGGCAGGGCAAGCCGGTTTTCATCAAACACCGTACTCCGGAGGAAATCGAGCAGGCGCAAGCCGATGACAATGCGCCGAATCTGACGGATCCCGAGCCGGATTCGGCACGGGTGCAAAAGCCGGAATGGTTAATTGTTGTCGGCGTTTGCACACATCTGGGTTGTATTCCGCAAGGCAGCAAAACCGGTCAGCCGAGAGGCGATTTCGAGGGGTGGTTCTGTCCCTGTCACGGATCGCATTACGACACGTCCGGCCGTATGCGTGCCGGGCCTGCGCCGAAAAACCTTCCGGTTCCCCCGTACGAGTTTCTTTCCGATACGGTGGTCAGAATCGGTTAGATTTTTTTTAAGAACAAAAACAATCATCTTTAATTTAAAGAGCGCATAAAAAAATGGCAGCATCGAAACAGAAAAAATCCGGGTTTCAAAATCCCGTCATTCGCTGGATTGACGACCGTCTTCCGATTTTCACGATGATGGATAAGGAATACGGGGCGTATCCGACACCGAAAAACTTCAATTATTTCTGGAATTTCGGCGCGATCGCTATGGTGATGCTGGTCTTGATGATTGTGACAGGTGTATTTCTGGCGATGAGCTATACGCCGCACACGAGTATGGCTTTTGACAGCGTCGAGCGCATCATGCGCGATGTCAATTACGGCTGGATGCTGCGCTATCTGCATATGAACGGTGCGCATTTCTTCTTTATCGCCGTGTATATCCATATTTTCCGCGGCTTGTATTACGGCTCGTACAAGCGGCCGCGCGAGCTTTTGTGGATTCTCGGTGTGCTGATTTTCCTGCTGATGATGGCGACGGCTTTTATGGGGTATTCTTTGCCGTGGAGCCAGATGTCTGGCTGGGGTGTAACTGTGATTACCAACCTGTTTTCCGCCATTCCGTTTTTTGGTGATGCGATTGTGACGTGGTTGTGGGGCGGGCCTTCCGTCGGTAATCCGACGTTGAACCGCTTTTTTGCGCTGCATTATCTGCTGCCCTTTGTTATCGTCGGTGTTGTATTCCTGCATGTTTGGGCATTGCATGTGTCGGGATCGGGCAATCCGTCGGGTGTCGAGCCGAAAACCAAGAAAGACACGGTGCCGTTCCATCCCTATTACACAATCAAGGACACGTTCGGTCTGACCGTGTTCATGTTTGTTTACATGGCGGTGGTATTTTTTGCGCCGCTGGCATTGTCGCATGCCGATCACTTCCAGCCTTTTGATCCGCTGGTGACACCGGAGCAGATTGTTCCGGAATGGTATTTCCTGCCCTTTTATGCAATTCTCCGTGCCTTTACAATGGATATTGTCTTCCCGTTTACGGGCTGGATTACTGATGGCGGCATTGTCTTTACGGCAAAACTGCAGGGTGTCATCGCGATGTTCGGTGCGATTATCGTGCTGTTCTTCCTGCCGTGGCTGGACAAATCGCCGGTACGCAGCGCGCGCTACCGTCCCGCTTACCGCTGGTGCAATTATTTGCTGGTTGTGGCGATGGTGCTGCTGGGCTATGCCGGCGCGCAACCGGCCGAGGGGACGATGCTCTGGATCGCGCGCGGGGCGACGGCTTATTATTTCGCACATTTCCTGGTGCTGATCCCGCTGCTTAGCCGTTACGAGAAGACGCTGCCCTTGCCGAAAAGTATCAATGAAGCGGTTTTAAAAGACAAAGAAGAGGCGCAATAATGATAAAGAAAATCCTGCGTAAATCTTCCCTGCCGGCTCTTGCTTTTGTTCTGTGCATGACGGTCTTTGCCTCTGCAGCCTATGCAGCTGGCGCGAAAGTACCGCCACCGCAGCAGCACTGGCCGCATAAAGGCGTGATGGGGACATACGACCTTGCAGCATTGCAGCGCGGCTATCAGGTCTATCGCGAGGCTTGCGCCTCCTGTCACTCCATACGGCTTTTATCCTACCGTAATCTGCAGGATATCGGCTTTACTGAAGACGAAGTGCGTGCGATTGCGTCCGATTATTTTGTAATGGACGGCCCGAATGACGAAGGTGATATGTTCGAGCGTGTCGCCGTGCCATCTGACCGCTTTGTCTCTCCGTTTGAAAATGATGCGCAGGCACGCTACGCGAATAACGGTGCTTTGCCGTTGGATTTGTCCCTGATTGTCAAGGCACGCTACGGCGGCGAGGATTACATTTATGCTCTGCTGACCGGCTATGCCGAGCCACCGGAGGATGTCGAGATTCCCGACGGTATGTACTGGAACCGCTATTACTCGGGTCACCAGATTGCCATGGCGCCACCGCTTATGGACGGGCAGATTGCGTATTCCAGTGGCCGTTCAGCCTCGGTGGAGGAAGCCGCGCGCGATGTGACACAGTTTCTAGCATGGGCATCCGAGCCGCATTTGCAACAGCGCAAACAGATCGGTGTCAAGGTTCTGTTCTTCCTGCTTGTTTTTGCGGTGCTGGCCTATGCGGCAAAACGCCGTATATGGGCGGATGTTCACTGATCCTGCCTTGCTCCAAAAATCACGCTGATTTTTATGCGGAATTTTGCTAGGATGATAAATGCGTCCCGGCAGGGGCGTGTTTGATTCCGAGGAGAAAGACAATTAGCGCAACACTGGTCTTCGTTCACATCATCGGCGGTGTCTGCCTTCTGTTATGGGGGGTCAGCATGGTCAATACGGGCTTTAACCGGGCTTTCGGAACCGGTTTGCGCCGTATGATCGCGCGTTCGACCAATAACCGCGCCAAGGCTTTGCTCTCCGGCATTGCCGCGACAATGGTTTTGCAAAGCAGTACGGCGGCGGTGCTGATCCTTTCCTCTTTTGCCGCGCGCGGATTGATTCAGGTGCCGGGCGGTATTGCCGTGGTTCTCGGCGCGGATGTCGGTACAACGCTGGTGGCGCAGATTTTGGTCTTCGATTTGTCTTTGCTGGTGCCGATTCTGATTACGGCGGGTTTTATTATCAACAAGGCCTTCAGCGGTGGTGATTACAAACATGTCGGGAGGGCGATGATCGGAATCGCCCTGATTTTGCTGTCTTTGAAAATGGTGGTGACGGTTTCCGAGCCGTTGCGCGATTCTGCGACGCTGGCGACAGTGATTGCAGCGCTGGCCTCCGAACCTCTGCTTGCCGTGGTGCTGGCCGCGCTTTTGACATGGCTGGCGCATTCGAGTCTGGCAATGGTTTTGCTGTTTGCTTCATTTGTCGGAACGGGGACGATCCCGCCGGAGATGGGGCTGATGCTGATTCTGGGTGCCAATCTCGGCGGCGCAATCGCGCCGGTCGTGATGACGATGGGCGATAATGCGACGGCACGGCGAATTCCGCTGGCCAATCTGTTGATGCGGGGCATGTTTGTTCTGCTGATGCTGCCGTTTTTGCCGGTCTTTGCTGAAATTCTGTTTGCCGAGGCCGCAGATGCGGCGCGGCAGATGGTGCATTTTCACATGTTTTTCAATCTGGCGCTTGCCGTGTGCTTTATCTTTTTGACCGGCGCGGTGGCCAAGCTGACGGCGCGCATGTTGCCGGAAAAAGAAACGGAAAACGAGGACAAGTCGCGTTCGCGCTATCTCGACCCTTCGGCGCTGTCAACGCCGCCGGCGGCGCTGGCCTGTGCGATGCGCGAGACACTGCGGATGAGCGACTATATCCAGCGCATGCTGCGCGATACGCTGGAAAGCTTTCAGACCAACAACATGCAGCGTGTACAAAGCGTGCGGGATCAGGACAATATCGTGGACGGCATTTACGAGGATATTAAACGCTATATGGCGCAGATGTCGGGGCAGTATATGGATAAGAAGGAAAGCCAGCGCTATCTGGATATTTTGACTTTTGCCACCAATCTGGAACATATCGGCGATATCATCGACAAAAGCCTGATGGAAATGGCGGCCAAGCGTATCCGCAACCAGTACACGTTTTCAAAGGAAGGATTCAAGGAAATTTCGGATTTTCATGCCGCTGTGATGGAGAATTTGCAGCGGGCGCAGAACGTGTTTATGTCGGGAGATCTGGATATGGCCTATAAGCTGGTCGAGGAAAAAGCCGCCGTCCGCAGAAGCGAGAAACGCGCTTCGGAAAGCCATATCGACCGGCTGCGCCGCGGCGTTGCGGAAACCGTGGCAACCTCCAGCCTGCATCTGGATATCCTGCGCGATCTGCGCCGCATCAACAGCTATCTGACCGCTGTGGCCTATCCCATTCTGGAACAGGCAGGCGTGTTGCATAAACACCACTTAAAGAAAAAACCAAAAAAATCCGGCAGCAGCGAATAAAACTGAACCGTTTTCCGTCATGATATTCAGGACGTAACACCTTTTTTTAGATAATTAAAATTGCATTTGCGGGCGGGACGCTTTATTGTGTCCGCCATGACAGAAAATGTGGATGTAATGGAAAAGGCGGAAAAACCCCGGAAACGCTCGCCGCTGCACCGGCTCTACGACTGGGTGATGGAACTCAGCCGTCACCGCCATGCTACGCCGCTTTTGGCGTTTGTCTCCTTTATTGAAAGCGTTATTTTTCCGATCCCGCCCGATGTGATGCTGTTGCCGATGTGCCTGTCGAAGCGGCAGAAGGCGTTTTTTTATGCGTTGGTTTGTACGGTGGCTTCGGTTCTGGGCGGGGCGCTGGGCTATTTCCTCGGCTACGCCCTCTATGAGACAATCGGTCAAAAAATTGTCGCGTTTTACGGCTATGAGGAGCAATTCGGCAATTTTCAGGACTATTACATCCTCTGGGGCGTCTGGATCGTCCTGCTCGGCGGGTTGACGCCGTTCCCTTACAAAGTCATCACGATTGCCAGCGGTGTGGCCGGTTTGAACTTCGTCTTGTTCATGCTGGTTTCTGTTGTTGCGCGTGCATCGCGTTTCTTTCTGGTCGCCGGTTTGATCTGGCTTTTCGGCGAAAAAATTCGTATGCTGATAGAAAAATATCTCGGCCTGTTGACCGTGCTGTTTTTTGTGTTGCTTTTGGGCGGATTCGCCGTGATTAAATATCTGTAAATATTTTTCGATATAATGGAAACAGGAGGATAAAAGCGCCGATGCAGTCGTTTTTGCGTCTTGAAATTAATCCGCGTATTGTCAGCGGCCTGCTGATTTTTGCAAGCGCCGCGATGCTGGCCGGTGCCTTGTTTTTTCAGGAGATCATGAAGCTGCCGCCCTGCGTTTTGTGCGAGT
>SKHU01000265.1 GCA_007116755.1 Alphaproteobacteria bacterium | reverse complement strand
CGGTCATCGAAACGCAGGCCGGAGACGTGTCGGCCTATATTCCGACGAATGTGATCTCGATCACTGACGGGCAGATATTTCTGGAAACCGGCCTGTTCTATAAGGGCGTGCGTCCGGCGATCAATGTCGGTCTTTCGGTTTCGCGTGTCGGGTCTGCGGCGCAGATCAAGGCGATGAAGCAGGTGGCCGGAACCATCAAGCTGGAACTTGCGCAGTACCGCGAGATGGAGGCATTCTCGCAGTTTGCCTCTGATCTGGATGCGGCGACCCAGCGCCTTCTGGCGCGCGGTGCGCGGCTGACCGAACTGCTGAAGCAGAACGAGTACAGCCCGTTGCCGGTTGAAGAGCAGGTTGTTGCGATTTTCGCGGGTGTGAAAGGTTATCTCGATAAAATCGCTGTCAACAAGGTCACGGAATTCGAGCAGGAATATCTGCAATCCATCCGTGCGAGCGGCAAGGCGATTTTGAACGCCATCCGCAAGGAAGGCGAGATTTCCGAGGCAACCGACAAAAAGCTGCACGAATTCGCGCAGAACTTTACGGATAAGTTCATCAAGAAACATGCGGATGCGGAAGCCGCGTAACGTAACCAGAACGCAGGGATTTGCAAAACAATGCCGAGTTTGAAGGATTTTCGGGACCGGATCGACAGCGTAAAATCGACGCGCAAGATCACGTCGGCTATGAAAATGGTCGCGGCCAGCAAGCTCAAGCGTGCGCAGGCGCAGGCCGAAGCCAGCCAGCCCTATGCCCGCCATATGGCGGAAATGCTTGAACGGCTTCTGGCCAATATTGTCATCAATGAAACCACGCCGCAGCTTTTGGCCGGAACAGGAAAGGAAGACAAATATCTTTTTGTCGTCATCACCTCTGATCGCGGGCTGTGCGGCGGTTTCAACGCCAATATCGTGCGCGAGGTACGCCGCAAGGCGCGGGCGCTGATTGCAGAAGGCAAAGACGTCAAGCTGCTTTGCGTCGGCCGCAAGGGGCGTGATGTGCTCAAGCGTGAATTTGCGAGTAATATTATCGGCTTCTTTGAAGGACCGGGCAAAAAAGGTCTGTCTTTCACGGATGCGCATAAAGTGGCACAGGACGTGTTGACGCGTTTCGAGGACGGAGAATTTGATGTCTGCAGCCTTTATTACAATGTGTTCAAATCGGTGATTACGCAAACGCCGACGACGCAGCAACTGGTTCCTTTTGCACCGCCGGAAAACAAAGACGAGAAAAAGCAAAAATCCGGAGAAGAAAAATCCGTGGTCAAGGCAGAGGACAGCGGTAGTAAGGCGCTGTACGAATTCGAGCCCTCCGAAGACGCGATTTTGGAAGAATTGCTGCCGCGCAATCTGGGAATCCAGATTTTCCGCGCCATGCTGGACAGCGCGGCGGGAGAACAGGCGGCACGGATGACGGCGATGGACAACGCCACACGCAATGCCGGTGACCGTATTGCGGAACTGACCCTGACCTATAACCGGGTGCGTCAGGCTTATATTACGAAAGAACTGATCGAGATTATTTCCGGCGCGGAAGCCGTTTAAACCGACAAACATTTTTTGACTGCAAGGAGAAAGCGACATGGCAAAAGCCACCGACAGCAAAACAAAGAAGAAACCCGCAAAAGCAGCGGCCAAGAAAACACCTGCGAAAAAGGCACCCGCCAAGAAAACCGCAGCCAAAACTGCGGCAAATACGCAGAAAAGCAGCGCGAAAGTGACCAAGCTGCAAAAAACGGGCAGCACCGGAAAAATCACGCAGATTCTGGGCGCGGTCGTCGATGTGCAGTTTTCCGGAGATATGCCGGCGATTTTGAATGCGCTGCATATGGAACATGAGGGCAAAACGCTGGTGCTGGAAGTTGCGCAGCATCTCGGGGAAAACACCGTGCGTGCGATTGCCATGGATACGACAGACGGTCTTGTTCGCGGTCAGGAAGTCGTTGATACGGGCGCGCCGATTTCTGTTCCTGTCGGGCCGGAAACGCTGGGACGGATCATGGATGTAATCGGCAACCCGATTGACGAGCTGGGCGATGTCAAGGCCAAGAAAACTTATCCGATTCACCGTCCCGCACCGGAATTTGTCGATCAGTCCACCGAAACGGAAATGCTGGTGACGGGAATCAAGGTTGTCGACCTGCTTGCACCTTACGCAAAAGGCGGAAAGATCGGCCTGTTCGGCGGTGCCGGTGTCGGCAAAACCGTGATGATTATGGAGTTGATCAACAACATCGCCAAAGAACACGGCGGCGTTTCCGTTTTTGCCGGTGTCGGCGAGCGGACGCGCGAGGGGAACGACCTTTATCACGAAATGATGGAATCCGGCGTGATCAAACCGGGCAAGGACGGCTCGAAAGCCGCGCTGGTTTACGGCCAGATGAACGAGCCGCCGGGTGCGCGTGCGCGTGTTGCCCTGACAGGTTTGACACAGGCCGAATATTTCCGTGACGAGGAAGGGCAGGACGTTATGTTCTTTGTCGACAATATCTGCCGCTTTACGCAGGCAGGTGCCGATGTTTCGGCGCTTTTAGGGCGTATCCCCACTG
>SKHU01000106.1 GCA_007116755.1 Alphaproteobacteria bacterium | reverse complement strand
GATTTTTGACAATTACGATATTATGCGGTGCGTTCTGGATTTTCCCCGCCGCGGCGACTCCGGCCGATATTGCCGGTGACGGTTTGGCGGCAGAATCCGAAGAGGCGGATATTCCCGACACGCCCGTCTCCTATGACCTTCCCGCCTATGAAGACGGGGCGGTCAAAGTAATCGGGGAAGTGCAGAGGCATATCGTCGCGCCCGAAGATACGCTGATGGATATCGCCCGCGCCTACGGTCTCGGTTATGTTGAATTGCGTGCGGCCAATCCGGGTATTGACGCATGGGCACCTGTGCCGGGAACGGCGTTGCAACTGCCGGGGCGGCGTTTGCTGCCGCGCGCGGCGCAAGAGGGCATTGTCGTCAATCTTGGTGAAATGCGGCTTTATTACTTCACCGAAGACGGGGCGATCGAAACCTATCCGATCGGTATCGGCCGCGAAGGTCTGCAAACCCCGCTGGGGAAAACGGAAATCGTGCGCAAGCTGGTGCGCCCGAGCTGGTTCCCGACCCCGCGTATGCGGGAGGAAAATCCCGGCCTGCCCGAACGCGTCCGCCCCGGCGCATCCAATCCGCTGGGGGAATATGCGCTGTATCTCGGCTGGCCGGCCTTTCTGATTCACGGCACCAACAGGCCGTGGGGAATCGGGCGGCGCGTCTCCTCGGGCTGTATCCGCATGTATCCGGAAGATGTCAAAATCCTCTACCCCGCCGTGGAGATCGGCACGCGCGTGACGGTCGTTGACCAGCCCGTCAAACTGGCATGGCTGGAGGACGGTCTGTATCTGGAGGCCAACCCCACGCGCCGCCAGAGTGACGAGATCGAAACGGAAGGCGAAATTCCGCGCCGTCTGCTGGATTCCGCCCTGCCGAAAGAGCTCGAGGCGCTGATTTTAAAAGAAGCGAAATCCGTCGGGCTGAAGAAAAAAGATATTGACTGGACAACCGCGCGCGCAACCTTCCGCGCCCGCAGCGGTATGCCGGTCAAAATTGCCGATGCAAAAGAGCCTGAGCCGGAGCTTTCGGACGAGACCGAAGACACGGCGGAGGTCGAAAAAACGGAGGATTCGGACACATGACGGCAGCGGTCTCTCATCCCGTAAAAAACGGTCTGACCGGAGATTTCGCCGTGCCGGGGGATAAATCCGTTTCGCACCGTGCCCTGATTTTTGCGGCGCTGGCCGAAGGCGACACGGAAATTCACGGCTTGCTGGAAAGCGAGGATGTGCTCTGCACCGCCGCCGCGCTGCGCGCGATGGGGGCGGAAATCCGCGCCGAAGACAAAGAGGACGGCCGCGTCTGGCATGTGACGGGAACCGGCGGACAACTTGTTTCGCCCGAAGCGCCGCTTGATCTCGGCAATAGCGGCACATCGGCGCGGCTTTTGGCCGGTGTGATCGCGGGGGCGGGAATCACCGCCTGTCTGGCGGGGGATGCGTCGCTGTCAAAACGGCCGATGGATCGCGTTGTGCAGCCGCTGTCGAAAGCGGGGGCAAAATTCCGGCAGGAAAATGCGGAAAGCAGCCTGCCGCTGTGGATCGAAGGGGCGGAAAAGCCGCAGCCGATCATCTATGACAGTCCGGTGGCCTCCGCACAGGTGAAATCCGCCGTGCTGCTGGCAGGGCTGTTTGCGGAAGGGCAAACGCGGCTGCGCGAATCCGCGACCAGCCGCGACCATACCGAGCGTATGCTGGAGGCGTTCGGCGTTGCCGTCACGCGCAGTATTATTGTCGGCGGCGGGCATGAGGTGATGATTGAAGGGCCGGCCAGACTGGTCTCTCCGGGGCGGCTGGACGTGCCTGCCGATCCGAGTTCTGCGGCGTTTCCGGTTGTGGCGGCGCTGCTGCTGCGCGGATCGAATCTGGTGCTGCGCGGCGTGATGACCAACCCCACCCGCGCGGGTCTGTTTAAAATTCTGCAAAAAATGGGCGCGGATCTCCGGTTTGAAAACGAGCGTATGCTGGGCGGCGAGCCGGTCGCTGATTTGCGCGTGCGCAGCGGCGCCCGTCTGAAAGGCATCGGCGTGCCGGAAATCAATGTGCCGTCGATGATCGACGAATATCCCGTTCTGGCTGTGGCCGCCGCTTTTGCCGAGGGCAAAACCCGTATGGAAGGGCTGGCGGAATTGCGCGTCAAGGAAAGCAACCGGCTTGAAAAAATCGCCGCAGGTCTGAAATTATGCGGCGTACAGGCGATCATAGAAGAGGATGACCTGATCGTGCTGGGGCGCGGCGATCTGTCCGTGGCGGGCGGCGCACAGATCGAAACCGGATTCGACCACCGCATCGCCATGAGCTTTCTGGTGCTGGGCGCAGCGGCACGCAAAGCGGTCACCATCGACCGCGCCGATGCGATCAGCACCAGCTTCCCCGGCTTTATCGAAAAAATGAACGCCTGCGGCTGCGATTTGCGCCTTGCGGAAAAAAATCTCGGACAGGCCATGCCTTAAAATAATCGGCAGGGGTTTTTAAAAAGGAAGAAAATATAAGAGCGGGTACGGTACTTTGGGATAAAGTAAAAAGCGGGACACAATACATTTTCGGGAAAAAGCG
>SKHU01000256.1 GCA_007116755.1 Alphaproteobacteria bacterium | reverse complement strand
CGATTGCCTCTTCCGCCGTTGCCACGCCGATATCGACAGTCCGCTGCTTGAAAATCCGGTTTTCAGTCATCAGTGTTTCCAGATCGTCAATAAAAGACGGGATTGCCTCGGCATATTCATACATATCTTCGGCCAGCCCTACGGGCATGTCCTGATGCACCCCGCCGGGGCGGATATAGTTGGCATGCAGCCGTGCGCCGCAGACGCGGTCGTAAAACTCCATGCCTTTTTCACGCTCTTCAAATCCCCAGAGCGACGGCGTGATGGCGCCGACATCCAGCGCGAATGTCGTGATATTCAGCAAATGATTGATAATGCGCGTCATTTCCGAAAACAAAACGCGGATATATTGCGCGCGCTCGGGAACCGTTACGCCCAGCAGATTTTCAACCGCCCGCGCAAAAGCGTGTTCCTGATTCATCGGGGACACGTAATCCAGCCGGTCGAAATACGGCACGGCCTGCATATAGGTTTTATATTCGATCAGTTTTTCCGTGCCGCGGTGCAAAAGCCCGATATGCGGATCGCAGCGCTCGACGATTTCCCCTTCCATCTCCATCACAAGACGCAATACGCCGTGCGTTGCCGGATGCTGGGGCCCGAAATTCATTGTGAAAGGTTTGATCTGTGTCTGCCCGGAAACGGAGACCATATCTTCATCCGGCTGATTTTGTGCCGTCATGACTCGCTGCCTCCCATATGTTCGGGTTTCACCGCTTTTTCATCGCCGGGAAGCTGGACATCCGTCATCCCCTCCCACGGGCTTGTATAATCAAACCGCCGGAAATCCTGCATCAGCTCTACCGGCTCGTAGACGACGCGCTTTAACTCCTCGTCATAACGTACTTCAACGAATCCGGTCAGCGGAAAATCCTTACGCAGCGGATGCCCCTGAAACCCGTAATCGGTCAGAATACGGCGCAAATCCGGATGCCCGTCGAAGAAAATTCCGAACATGTCCCAGACCTCCCGCTCGAACCAGCCCGCCGTGCTGAAAATACCCGTCACCGTCGGAATCGGCGTCATCTCGTCAGTTTCCAGCTTGACGCGAATGCGGTGATTATGTTTCAGACTCAGCAGATGGTATACGACTTCAAAACGCTCATGATGCTCGGGATAATCGACACCGCAAATATCAAGCAGCATTTTGAATGCGCATTGCGTATCGTCACGCAAAAACGCCAGCACTTCATGAATCTTGCTGCGTTCAACCATCAAAACAAGCTCGCCGGTTTTCGTCATATCGGTGTAAAGGATATCGTTTTTCAGGGCGCGCTTGATGTGGCCGCCGAGCTGTTTGAGAGCGATTCTCCTCTTTTCGGAAAGTTCTGCCATGCCTGCCGCCTACCCCCTGACAATCCTGTTGCTGCCTTCACGCTGTATCTTTTTCTGAAGCAGCAAAATACCGTAAACCAGCGCCTCGGCCGTCGGCGGGCAACCCGGCACGTAAATATCGACCGGTACGATACGGTCACACCCCCGCACAACCGAGTAAGAATAATGATAATATCCGCCGCCATTCGCACAGGACCCCATCGAAATCACCCAGCGCGGCTCGGCCATCTGGTCGTAAACCTTGCGCAAGGCCGGTGCCATTTTATTGGTCAGCGTTCCGGCAACAATCATCACATCGGATTGCCGCGGACTTGGGCGCGGAATAACGCCGAAACGGTCGAGATCATAACGGCTCATATAGCTGTGGATCATCTCCACCGCGCAACAGGCCAGACCGAAAGTCATCGGCCAGAGCGACCCTGTACGCGCCCAGTCCAGCAGTTTGTCGAATTTTGCCACGACAAAGCCGCGCTCCTGCATTTCGCCCACAGCAGTGTTGACAAGAGCGTCCTGCGCCTTACCCGGCGGGAGAGCCGGTGTGTTTTTGGTCACTCCCATTCCAGCGCTCCTTTCTTCCACTCGTAAATAAAACCGACCGTCAGAATACCGAGAAAAACTACCATCGACCAGAAACCGAACGCGCCGGTATAACCGAGCGACACCGCCCACGGGAACAGAAACGCAATTTCTAGATCGAAAATGATGAACAAAATAGCCACCAGATAAAACCGGACATCAAACTTCCCTTGCGTCTCGGCGAACGGCTCAAATCCGCACTCATAGGATGATATTTTTTCCGGATCCGGATTCTGCCGCCCGACCAGCCACGAAGCCAGCACAGCCAGCACAGCCATTCCCCCTGCGATCATGAGGAAGATAAGGATAGGAAGGTAATCCTGCAAAAAGGCGTGATCCATCATATTTTGTATCTTTATTCTTATTTTTTACTTGTGAGATACAACCATTCTCAAAGGCTGTCAATCTTTACTGAATAGTAAAGCATCGCAGATACATATTCAAAGGCGAATTCCCGGACAAAATTCCGAAAAAACCTCGCACACCGACACAAATTCTTAATTTTTAATTTTAAAACAATAAGTTATAATATTAACTTAATCTTGACGGTCATCCCGAGACGCGCATACGAATATTTTGATTTCCGCGCAGAATAACCATATCCCAGACAGGAGCGGGTTGACCGAGAGCCGAAACGGCATCACGCACGGATTTGATTTCATTGCCGTTGATTTCGCGGATGACATCACCGACACGCAGCCCGATACGGGAACGTGCCGCAACGTTTTTGACAACCACTCCGCTTTCAACACGCGGACGCGCCGCCCCCATTTCCTCGGCAACTGCCGGAGAGAGATTCGCAACCACAATCCCCGCAAGCGGATGCCGGCCGCTGAGTTCGGTCGTTTCGCGCGGCGGGTCTTCCGGAGGCGCGACCGCTGTAAAGCGGATTTGCAAGGCACGCCCCCGCCGGACGACATTGAGCAAAATCTCGTCACCAATTCCGACCAGCGCCGTGCGGAAACGCAACGCATCCGGGTCTTCCACCGGTCGGCCGTTGATATGCGTGACAACATCTCCGGTTTTCAAACCTGCCTTGCCGGCGGGACTGGCCGAATGCACCTCCGTTATCAGGGCACCCCGCACACTTTCCAGTCCCAGACTTTGTGCAATATCACCCGTCAGCCTCTGCGCCGAAACGCCGAACCATGAACGCCTGATTGTCCCGTCTCCTCTGGCTGCATCAATGACCGCGCGCACCATATTCGACGGCACGGCAAATCCGATTCCAAGCGAACCGCCGCTGCGTGAAAAAATCGCCGTATTGATCCCCAAAAGCCTGCCATGCATACCGACAAGCGCGCCGCCGGAATTGCCGGGATTGATTGCCGCATCGGTCTGGATAAAGAAACTGTAATCCGTAATGCCGACAGCCGTCCTTGCCGCTGCGGAAATAATACCGCTGGTGACTGTCTGCCCGACACCGAAGGGATTGCCGATCGCCAGCACCAGATCGCCGACTTCGGCTTCATCGCTGTCGGCCAGTTCGATATAAGGCAACTCCCGCCCGCCGCTGTCGATCTGCAGAACGGCAAGATCGGTGCGTTCATCCAGCAGCACGATTTCCGCCTGATATTCCTGCCCGTCCGCCATCACTGCCGTAATTTCCTGTGCGCCCTTGATTACATGCGCGTTGCTGATCATCAGCCCGTCTTCCGAAACAATCACGCCTGATCCCAAAGAGCGTTCAAGCCTGCGACGCATCGGCGGCGCAAAAAGATCCTGCCCGAAAAACTGCTGGAACAGCGGGTCATTGAAAAAAGGAGAAAAGCCGAAACCGCCGCGCTGCTGCACCACGCGTTCCGCATAGATATTGACAACAGCCGGCGCAGTTTTTTTGACGACCGGCGCATAGGAAAGATTGATCTGCGTCCGGCTTTCCGGTACCTGCCGCGCTTCAGCGGTAACAGATGCCGTGAAAAACGAAAAAAGAAAACATATTGCTGTAAGATAGAATGAAAAAGGATATTTTCTTGCGCTCACCATGATCCGTTTCCCTGTTTTTTTTATTTCTATTACCAATGAGAAAACAGTTCTATCACCATGATATAATACGAAACATCTTTTATTTCAATATGCCTGCCTCCCGCGCGACACGCGCAAGTACTTCAAGCGGGTCTTCGTCGGCGGCAACGGCAATTTCCGTCACCCGGCGTTTTTTTAATTCTTTGACCAGAAGCCTGACCTCCTGATAAAGGTCAATATCTTCTGAAATCTGCTCCTGCAAAATTCCTGTAACCGCATCCAGCGAGAATATCATGCTGTCTTCCGCAAACTCTCCCTCTCCGGATGTGTTTTTATGTTTTGTATCCTGCTTCTTTCCGCCGCGCTCGTCTTTATCGGGCTTGACCGGATTAACGGGAGTGGTCGGCATATGGTCTCGCCGCCCCATAACAGGTTTCAGATATTCGCCGATTTTTGTAAACATTTATTAAATAACTAAAACTATGAATATATTTCAAAACCTACCTGTACAGGTTTAAAAGCGGATTGGCACGCGCGCCGACACGCTCCGCTGCCCAGAGAAAACTCTCGCCGCCTGCTGTCCAGACCTGCACTTCACGCACAGGGCCGGAAATCACCCAGTGATGATGTTCGCCCAGCATAGCGGGCTCCCGCGCATCTGCAGCTTCGGGAATAACCATGATCTGCGCCTGAATTTCAGTTTCCGCCGTCAGATCAATACCGATATCCCGCAATTCCTCCGCAGCTGCCTCATACCATTGATAAGCATCAATATCGGTCGGAATCACGGCAAAACGGTTGCCCATATACTCATAACTGAAAAACAGATCGGGACGAAATGCTTCAATGAAAAAGCCGCCATGCTGCTGGCTGTAGGCCGACATTGTCGTGCGCATATTCACAACGATCGGCCGATCTGTATCAATATTCATAAAATAACTGAGCAAATACTCCATCTGCTCTTCGAGATAATAGTCCTGCTCCAGTTCGGAAAGACGCTGATATTCCTCCGTTTCCTGCACCCATGCTTCAAAATTCGGGCGGTAACCGGCCAACCTATAAAACAACATGGCAATATGATGCGGTTCCGTCACCTCGCGGCGATCAGGATCACGATACCCTCCCGGTATCGTAAATGAAAAAGACGGCGGCACTGCAACAAAAACAAGCGTTACGGCCAATACGGCGAAGATTATTTTACAGCGCATTTTTTTCCCTCCGGCAGCTTAATGCTTCCCACATTCATTATAGCATAAGGAAAGTTAAGAAATTTTATAGGAAAAAGTCAGGATGTCGGCTCTTTTTGCACCACAGGCTTTTTAATAATCTCATAAAGACAGATACCGTCAGCCTTCAGAACGCGGTTAAACGCCAGCAGAGACAAGACAATCAGGCATCCCGTGAAATTGACACTGCTGGCAAAAATGACGATATGATCCTGCACCCGCACAACAAAATAGGTCAAGCTGATTGCCGAGGCGGAAAGCCAAAGTATCCATGAAGCCATTGCGACGGATTCAGAGCGGGTTTTGTCCTTAAGCAGCGTCATAATTTGCGGAATATAGCTGACAGAAGCCATCACATTTGCCGCAATATACAACGCTGACAAAACGTCCATATACGCCAACCTTTCGCTGATGCGGCATGGAAAATAATTCAACCTTCCATATCGTAAAGGAAAATATTTAAAAAATACTTAACATCGCATTATTTATGAAATTTTATCAGCTTTTGCAAAACGCTGCTGTCACGGTTTGCGGGCGGATTTTCTTTTCCCGTCAGCCAGTTGTAGAGATCGGGATCGCTGTTGTGTAGCAATTCATCATATTCTTTAAGTTCTGCCGCGTCGAAATCCGGCAGATGCGCATCTGCAAAACGGCCGAGCAGAAGATCAATCTCGCGCGTACCGCGGTGCCATGAGCGGAAAATAAGCTTTTTTCGCATATTTTCAAGGCTGTTGTCTTGTTTTTTATCCTGTGCCATAGTGAATAATCCCTGCAGGTCAAATAACAGGAACAAGCATATGGCATTCGGCAAATTTCTGAAAGACAATCTTGTGCTGATCACAGGTATCCTGCTGCCCGTGCTAATCGTGGTTTTCTTTCTGGCGGCCAGTATGCTGCCGCGCTTTACCGGCGAGCCGCCGCAATATGATTTTCTATTCGTAAGCGAGGATTACCACAACAATCTTTTCGCGCCCGTCCGGTTTAATTTTACAACAGATGAAAACGGACGCATCACCGCCATTGTCCGGAAATTACCGGAAACCCATTACGGTGCCAGCCACTATCCTGTTTTTTACCGTTATTACGCGGCGGAAAATACCGCCCGCCCCTTTCATGCCTCCTATTTCCGCGAATTGATTATCCGCGACGGAGAAAAGCTGAAAGAAACAAAAGAAGTTGAGATTCCGGATTTTCTGAAATCCCTGAAAATCGACAACAGCGAGACCGCGCCGGACGGATACAGGCTGGAATTTTCCCACCGCAGCTACAATAGAAGCCCTGCAAGCGAGTTGTTTTTCATGGGAAGCAGCCGCAGCAGGCGCGGATACCGTCTTGTTAAAGACGGGAATCCTCTGGAGTTTGAAGTCGTTACCCCCGGAGGCCACCGTGCCTATTATTACAGCAGAAACATCAACTTCATCGGCTGGATTACTGCAGAAGACACAAGCAGCGGCGGAGAGGCGGAATGACAAAAAAAAACGATCAAAAACAGAAGGCGCTGGAGCAGATTGCCGATCTGGCCGAACAGCATAAAATCAGCATCGGCGAAATTGAAAAACTGCTGAAAGAAAGCGGCGGCGATACGACAGACGATAAAAGCAAAATTCTGCAAACGCTGTTCAGCTATCTCGGCGGATTGTTTATTTTTGCAGGAATAGCGGTTTATACGGCCATGAAATGGGACGATATGAATCTGGCCATGCAGCTGATTATCACGCTGGGCGTCGGTCTTGCTGCCTATATTCAGGCGCTTGTTTTCCTCAAAGACAATAAATTCGACAAAGCCGTCACGCCGATGTTTCTGATTGCCGCCCTTTTGCAGCCGACAGGGCTGTTCATCCTGCTGGATGCCTATGCGAGCGGCGGTGACGAAATCCATGCCATCCTGCTGGTCACCGGTGTGATGACACTGCAGCAAGGCGGCACGTTCTGGGCAAAAAGACGCACAGTTCTGGCTTTTACCGCGCTGACATTTCTTACGCTTTTTACCGCGACCTTCCTTTACAATACTTTCAACGAACGGCATGAAGATGTTATCTGCCTGATGATCGGTGTCGGACTGATTGCGGCCGGATATGTTCTCGGCAAGTCACAGCACAGAGTGCTTGCACCGTTTGCCTATTTTTTCGGATCACTCTGCGCCCTGTGGGGCAGCTTTGAAATACTGGACAACACGCCTGCGGAAATTCTCTATCTCGGTATTACCGCCGGACTGATTTATCTCAGTACCGTGGCCAAAAGCCGGACGCTGCTTTTCATCAGCAGTATTGCCATGCTGTGCTATATCGGATATTTCAGCACCGAGAATTTCCCGAATGCGGTCGGCTGGCCTTTGACGCTGATTGTAATGGGCTGCATTATGCTGGGACTTGGCGCTTATATTTTTAAACTGAGCGGCAACATCAAAAAAACAGACCAGACAGAATAAACAGAATAAAATGCGCCCTTTTATCCTTGATCCGCTTTTCGCCTCCGTCCGGTCATTGAAAGGAATCGGACCGCGCACGGGCAAGCTGCTCGAAACTTTGACAGGCAGCGAGAAAATCGCCGCCCTGCTCTGGCATCTGCCTGTGCGATTCATTGACCGGCGCTTTACACCGAAAATCGCCGATGTGCCGAATCACAGCATTGTCACGCTGACTGTCAAAATAGAACAGCACACGCCGCCGTCTTCGCGCGGCCGCCCCTACCGCATCCGCTGCACCGACGGCAGCGGCATCATTGACCTGATTTACTTCCACGCCAAAGGCGCATGGCTTGAGGCGCAATATCCCGTTGGTGCAACACGCATTGTCAGCGGCGAGGCGGAATATTTTCACGGCAGATTGCAAATGCCGCATCCTGATATGACGGGCACGGAAGCCGAGCGGCATCAAATCGAAATCATCGAATCTGTCTATCCGATGACAGCGGGGCTGACGCATAAAACCATGCACAAAATGGTCACGCAGGCGCTCGAAGACCTGCCCGATCTTCCGGAATGGCAGGATGCCGCTCTGCTGAAACGCGAAAACTGGCCGGGCTGGAAAGACGCGGTTATCAAAGCGCACCACCCTGAAAGCGAAAGCGATTTGTCGCCGCGCCGTCTCGAACGCGAAAGACTGGCTTATGACGAGCTTCTGGCCAACCAGCTGGCCATCGCACTGGTGCGCCGCCATAACCGCCGTCAAGGCGGGCGTGCATTGCCTCCCTGCCCCGATACATTCGCCAAAATGCGTGCCGCCCTGCCCTTCACCCTGACCGGCGCGCAGGAACGCACCCTTGAAGAAATCAATACGGATATGCGTGATCCGGTGCGCATGCTGCGCCTGTTGCAGGGCGATGTCGGCAGCGGCAAAACCGTGGTTGCCTTTTTTGCCATGCTGAACGCCGTCACAAACGGCGCACAGGCGGCATTGATGGCGCCGACGGAAATTCTCGCGCAGCAGCATATCAAAACAATCACCGCGTTTGCCGATGCGCTCGGCATTGAAACAGCCGTTTTGACGGGACGGCACAAAGGCAAAACCCGTCAGGAGATTCTGGCCAAAATCGCAAGCGGCGATGCCAAAATCATCATCGGGACGCATGCCTTATTTCAGGACGATGTCGTCTATCGCGATCTGGCGCTGGCCGTGGTAGACGAACAGCACCGTTTCGGCGTACAGCAGCGCCTGACACTGGCGGCAAAAGGCAAAGGATGCGATATTCTGGTGATGACGGCCACCCCGATTCCGCGCACGCTGACATTGACGGCTTACGGCGATATGGATGTCAGCCGTCTGGATGAAAAACCCGCAGGACGCCGCCCGATTGACACGCGCCTTGTCTCTGCCGCACGGCTTGACGAGGTTGTTGCAGGGCTGCAGCGCAAAATCTCCGCCGGCGCACGTGCCTATTGGGTCTGTCCGCTGGTCGAGGAATCCGAACTGATTGATCTTGCCGCTGCCGAAGATCGCTACCTCGCCCTGCAAAATGTTTTCGGCGAACGCACAGGGCTGATCCACGGCCGCCTGAAAGCCGCAGAAAAAGAGGAAATCATGCGACGATTTGCCGCAGGAGAAATCGATGTGCTGGTCGCCACCACCGTTATCGAGGTCGGTGTGGATGTGCCGGAAGCAACCGTGATGATTATCGAACATGCCGAACGTTTCGGGCTGTCGCAACTGCATCAGCTGCGCGGACGCATCGGCCGCGGCGAGGAGGATTCGACCTGTATTCTGGTTTATGATCCGAAAATCGGTGAAAGCGGAAAAAAGCGCCTGACCGTAATCCGCAATACGGAAGACGGGTTTGTGATTGCGGAAGAAGATTTAAAGCTGCGCGGCGCAGGCGAAATTCTCGGCACACGGCAAAGCGGTATGCCGGAATTCAGACTCGTCAATCTGCACGAACATGCGCGGCTTGTGCCGATCGCACGTGATGATGCCCGCCTGATCATTGAAAAATATCCGGATTTAAAAACAGAACGCGGACAGGCCTTGAAAACCCTGCTTTATCTGTTTGAACGCGACAGCGCCATTCAGTATCTGCATTCCGGCTGAGACATAAAAAAAATAAAAAAAGGCCGCAATTGAATGCGGCCTTTTTTGCGGTCTTTTTTTTATCGCCGCGTTATTTTTTCAGAGCTTTCGGCTTTGCTTTCGCCGTTTCTTCTGCAACCGGCTTCGGCGCTTCCGCTTTATCCGTTG
>SKHU01000277.1 GCA_007116755.1 Alphaproteobacteria bacterium | reverse complement strand
GGGAACGGAGCAGTTTTCCAAAACTGCGTAATCCGTAATACCGAATTGCTTTATTCGCTGCGCTCTTTCGCAAGAGCGTTGGTTTATTTGGTTATCCCGCAAGCCGCCACTCATCCGCGCCGCTATTGACCAGCGCTTCGTAATCGGCGCGGAGTTGTTGTGTGATCGGGCCGACTTCATAGGTGATATTGTCGATCTTGCCGACGGCGGTGACTTCCGCCGCCGTGCCGGTGATGAATACCTCGTCGAAATCGGGAAGCTCTTCCGGCATGATGACGCGCTCATGGATGGTATAGCCGCGGCTGCGGGCGATTTCCATCACCGTACGGCGGGTGATGCCGTCCAGAAAACAGTCGGGGATAGGGGTGTGGATTTCGCCGTCTTTCATTAAAAAGATATTTGCGCCCGTGCCTTCGGCGACCTGTCCGCGCCAGTCCAGCATCAGGGCATCGTTATAGCCGTTGTTTTCGGCGTAATGTTTGGACAGCGTACAGATCATGTAAAGCCCGATTGCCTTGCTGTGGACAGGGGCGCAATCGGGACCGGGGCGTTTCCACGGCGAGGTGATCAGCGAAATGCCTTTTTCCCGCGCTTCGGGGGAGAAGTAACTCGGCCATTCCCAGATGGCGATCATCGTATGGATTTTCGTATGTTGCGCGGTGACACCCATCTGTTCTGTTCCGCGCCAGGCCAGCGGCCGGACATAGGCGTTTTTGTAATTGTTTTTTTCCAGCGCGGCATAGCAGGCTTCGTTCAGCTCCGCCGCCGTATAGGGGATGGTGAAATCCAGCGCCTGTCCGGATTTCAAAAGCCGTTCATTATGTTCGTTCAGTTTGAAGATGTGGCCGTTATAGGCGCGGATACCTTCAAATACCGCGCTGGCATAGTGAAAACCGTGCGACATGATATGGATTTTTGCGTCTTGCCACGGCACAAATTCGCCGTCAAGCCATATCCATCCCTCACGCTGGTCAAAAGGCAGATCCGCCATCGTCTTTTTTCCCGTCTTTTTTTCTGTTTTTATCGTTACACTCCCCGCTTGAAAGGGATGCTTTATCGTATCAGGAACAATTGGCGTGGCGCAATAAAAACGTGCGTGAAAAACTGGCTGCCGGTTATTGACGCGCAGTATGATGTGATGCGCTGACACATTTTCTCCATAAGGCCGGGTCACAAAAAAACTTACGGGAATATTATGAAGCTGGCATATATCCGCATCGCAAAGATATATCAGGGCGGATATCTTTCAAGCTGCAGTTGGCTGCCCTTTTAAACCTAGCCCTAATGGAGAATTATTATGCAGAACACACAAAAAAATGACTTACAGGGCTGTATCGCCCTTTGTTGGGAGTGCCGGAATGAATGTCAGAAAACCTTCTTTCATGATTGTATAGAACATGGCGGCAAACATGTTGAAGCGTCACATGTTCGCTTGATGACGGATTGTATTCAGGCCTGCCAGACAGCGGCGGATTTCATGACGCGCGACTCAAGCCTATCTGCTGCTCAATGCGCTGCTTGTGCCGAAGTATGTGATGCCTGCGCAGAATCTTGCGAACGCATTGGTGGTGAAGAAATGAAACGCTGTGCTGAAGTTTGCCGTCGCTGTGCACAGAGTTGCCGCGATATGGGCAAAATGAAGAAGGCGGCATAAAATGAACACAAAATTTATCAGCACATCTGCTTTGGTACTCGGCCTCACGTTGAGCCCGATGGCTGCTTTTCCTGTTTTGGCGCAAACGAGTATGGAGATGACGCAAAGCTCTCCAAACGCCGCTAAGGCCCCTTATGATATTCAATTTCTGGACACGATGGTAGAACACCACCGAGACGGCATTAAAATGTTCAAAATGGGTGCAGAAAAGGCTCAAAGCCAAGAGCTAAGGGATAAAGCACAAAAAATGGTTGATGACCAGGAAAAGGAAATTCCTGAACTGAAAGCGATGCGTGAAAAAATCAAGCCTAATGCACCAGAAGCCATAAACATGAAAATGCCTGGAATGATGGTAATGGATATGGACAAGCTTGAATCTGTATCGGGCAAAGACTTTGACCATCAATTCCTGAACATGACCATTAAACATCATCAAGGTGCCGTTGATATGTCACGTGACGCACTTAAGCACGCAAAGTCACAACAGGTAAAGAACCAGGCGCAGATGATCATTGATATGCAGGCAAAAGAGATCGCAGATATGCAACGGATGCATGATGCAGTGAAATAGCTGCAATAAAGCAAGGTGTAAAATGTGCCTTGCTTTCCCCATACCTGCCTTTAGGAACAACCGGTCGGCGTTTTTAGTATATCTGCTTTCCTGTCTTTATCTTCCTGATTTGTCGTTTTAAATGTTATACTGTTCACATGTGGAAGGATATTTATACTGTCGGAAAGGAAAGCCGTGGCACAACAGAAACTCACAAAAGCGGAGGCGGAAAAGCCGCATATTCTTGTCGTCGATGACGATGCGCGGCTGCGCAAATTGCTTGACCGTTATCTGACGCAGCAGGGCTGTATCGTCATCACGGCGGAAAACGCGGATGATGCGCTGGAAAAACT
>SKHU01000111.1 GCA_007116755.1 Alphaproteobacteria bacterium | reverse complement strand
TTCGGCCTCCTGCCATTTGCGTTCGATCTCGTCAATGGTTTCGGCCAGATAATAGCCGGTCTCTTTGCTTTTTAATTCCAGAATATTAACGGTAAAGGGTAGTCTTTTGTTGAGCGCACTGCACCAGACCGTTTGTTCGCTGCCCTCGCGAATGCGGCTGATATCATCAGTGTTGACCAGCATGGATTTGCCGCTCGGCCGCACAACGGCCTCCCACTTTCCGTCTTTCTCGACGGCGTTTGCAAATGCGGTTTTCAGTCTTAAAACGGCCATCTTTTCCTCTTATCCGGCGTTGCGGGACAGGCCGCGCGGTTTTTGATAAACGGGGCGCTGGTTTTCGGAATTTTTCCATTTTTCTTTAATGGTCTCCATATCTTCGTAAAGATAGTATTCACGCCCCTGATCGGTGATGAGTGTGTTGACGTTGAAACAAACATTTCTGCCGGGGATCTCAAAATATCTATAGTGTTCTTTATTGGCGACGATTTCGCCGATTTTACCCGTGTCGATCAAAACCGTATCGCCGTTGTCCTGTTTGACGACCTCGTAGGCTTTTTTTGTGCCCTGGGCATCCATAAAGGCAAGTTTCAATTCCAGAACAGCCATAATCTATCCCCTTATTACCCGTTTCCCTGTTGCCGTGTGATTGAACGCGTTTTTTGATAGACGGGTGCGCGCAGCGCTTCGCCCCATTTGCGTTTGATCTCTTCAATAGGCTCGGCAAGATAATGTTCTTTTCCGCTGACCGTCGTCAGTGTATTGACGGAAAATCTCAGAGTTTTGTCTATACTCCCGCCAAAGTAACTGTGATGCGGTTTATTTTCTTCCACTTCGGCGATTTGCTCCGGAGAAAGAAGCAGCGTCCGGCCGTTGTCTTCAATCCGCACCTCCGGCGCGTCTTTTTGATCGGGTCTGACGGCATGAACCCATGCCAGTTTCAATTCAATGATGCCCATTTTCAAATTTCCGCTCCGTTTTATCCGTTGCTCTGCTGCCGCACAACCGGGCGCGGTCTTTGATAAGTCAGCGTTGTTCCGCGTTCGGCCTCCTGTATTTTTTCCTGCACCTCTGCGGCAGTATCAAGGATTTTATACTTGTCGCCGTTTTTCATGGTCAGCGTATTGGCGCTGTAGTCCATGTGACTTCCGGAGGTGGAAAAATAATCGCGGTAGGCTCTGCCATCCATAACCAGTTGAATATCTTCACTGTGAATCAGCAGGTTCTTGTTACGGTCTTCCTGACGGACTTCATATCCGCCGTTGTCTTTTTTTGCGCATACGGCAAATGCGCGTCTAAGCAGGATGGTCGCCATAATATCCCCGCATTGGAGTTCTTAATACATGAAACAAGTGTTGATAATTATTAACATAACGCAGGGGTGGAGTCAAGAGCTTTGGGCGGGATCGTTTTTCATATCCGCCGGCGGTGCGGTTATTCAGGCAACGGTGCGGGATGTTGTGTCCCGGGGGGTGTTGTCGCAGTCGCGCAGACGCAGGGCAACGGCTTTCTGCCAGAGCAATACGGCCGGGTCTGCGCCGCTTTCACGGGCGATTTCGCGCAGCCCTGTCGGGCTGGTGATATTCACCTCGGTCAGATATTCGCCGATGATGTCGATTCCGGCAAACAGGATGTTTTCGCTTTTCAGTTTTTTGCCGACGGCTTCGGAAATTGCGTGGTCTTTTTCCGACAGGCGGCGCACGTCATACGCGCCGCTAACGGCCAGATTGCCGCGGATGCTGCCTTTGGCGGGCAGACGCACCAGCATATGGGGGAAGGCTTCGCCGTCGATGACGATGATGCGCTTGTCGCCCGCGCTGATATCCTCGATAAAACGCTGGGCGATAACGGGATAGCGTCCGCGCTGCGTCAGTGTTTCCCAGATCACATCGAAATTGACATCGCCCTTTTCGATCATGAACACGCCGTCGCCGCCCATACCGTCAAGCGGCTTCATGATGATTTTGCCGTGCAGGTCGAGAAATTCCTTAAATATGCCAAAATCCGCACCGATGGTGTAAGGCGGTGAAAATTCGGGGAAATGCGCAGCGAAAATCTTTTCGTTAAAATCGCGCAGCGTATGCGGCGGGTTGACAACGCTTACGCCTTCGGCGGCGGCCTGATCCAGCACATAGGTCGTATGGATAAAGCGCTTGTCCACCGGCGGATCCTTACGCATGAACAGCATATCAAGACAGGCGAGTTTTACGGTTTTTTTGTCATCAAGACGGCACCAGTCCTGTTCGCGGTCAAAGACTTCGATTTTTTGCATATGGCCGTAGGCGCAGCCATTTTCGGTGAACAGATCGTCCTGCTGGACAACAAAAATCTCCGCCCCGTCCGCCTGCGCGGCCAGCATCAGCGCCAGCGAGGAATCTTTTTTCGGCTTGATATTATGTACGGGGTCTATTACAATTCCGATTTTCATATGGGGAGATACCATGTCCTTAAACCTTTGTTCCGATTCTGCTGTAAAAGTTTTCGACACACCGCAAATCACCCGTGATGACCTTATCGCGGATTTTGCCGCCGGAATCAAGGAAAAAAAATTATGGAAGATCGGGCTGGAGCTGGAACAATTC
>SKHU01000240.1 GCA_007116755.1 Alphaproteobacteria bacterium | reverse complement strand
CAAGATACGAAAAACATTCAACAAATTTTATGGCACTCATAAAACTTGCCAATATTCGCTTGTGGTGCCAGTTTTATGAGTCCGCTACCTAACCGTTATTCTAAAAAGAGAGAAAAAATGGCGAAAAACAGCGAAGAAGAAGAAGTCGGTTTCGGCGTTATAGCCATCGCAGGAACCGTAATTGTCGGCCTCGGATATCTCATCGGCAGCGGTGCAGGAGTGGTCGTCGATGAACTCGTTATACCTCCGAGCAATGATGACCGCCCGGGGCAGGAAGTTGCGCTGCAACAATACGATGCCATGTTTAACAGGCTTGCCGAACAGCGGACAGAGCTCGACAGTAGACGTGCGGAACTTTCAAGTGTCGCCGGTATCAGCAATACACCGCAGCTTCTGGCTGAAACCGTCGGCCTCAGCGCGGAAGAAGAAGAAATATACAGCACGGCCGACAGAACCCGGAATGAACTGCAGCAAATGGAACAGAGTTTATCTGAGCTCTCCAAACGCTTTGCCAAAAGCGCCATCATTGACGCGCGCCTGAACGAGCAGAATGTGCGCGACCTGTTCAATCGTTTTGAAAATGAAGTCGGCTCGTTCCAAGCCAAGACAGGGCTGAGGAAACCTGATTTTGCCGATCTCGATCTCAGCCGTGCGGCCGTAGCCGGAGAAAATTTTTCCAGCGAAGCAGAAAAAGCCCTGGCCATAAAAAAGCACAGCCGGCAGATTAACGGCGATGTGGCCACCTCGCTTGGCGGCAAGATCGGCGGAGGCCTTGGCGGCGGATTCTTCCTGTTGCTTTTGCTGATGGATTACCGCGAAGAAAGACGCAAACGCAAGCCCAAAGGCCTGAAGCATTAACAATTTTTAATCATTGATTTTGCGGCGCAGGACGCTGCCTTCCGTCATGCCGAATTTTTCGCGCTGCCCGTCAATCCACAGGCGCGGAAAACAGCCTTTTGGCACGGCATATTTCCATTTACAGCGAAAGGCCAGCAACGTCGCCGATTTGCGTTTCGGTGCGAGAGCGGCGCGGCGGCGCGAATATTGTTTTCTTTTTGCCATCAGGCAGATGCTTTCACTTTCGGTTTCGGCAGATCAAGCTTGATATGCACTTCTTTTAACTGCGCCGTATCGACCGTTGCCGGCGCACCCATCAGCAGGTCTTCGGCCTGCTGGTTCATCGGGAAGGCGATCACTTCGCGGATATTCGGCTCATCGGCCAGCAGCATCACAATACGGTCAACCCCCGGTGCCAGACCGCCGTGCGGCGGCGCGCCGAATGTCAGCGCCGAAAGCATGCCTCCGAAACGCTCCTCCAATACGGATTTATCGTAACCGGCAATGGCGAATGCTTTTTCCATGATGTCGGGGCGGTGATTCCGGATTGCGCCGGAAGACAGTTCGATACCGTTGCAGACGATATCGTACTGATACGCCTTGACCTCCAGCGGATCTTGCGTTTCCAGAGCCTCCAGACCGCCCTGCGGCATTGAGAACGGATTATGGCTGAATTCGATCTTGCGGGTTTTCTCGTCCAGTTCGAACATCGGGTAATCGACAATCCAGCAGAATTTGAAACAATCGCGCTCGATAATATCCATGTCTTCGGCAATTTTTGTGCGGGCGCGCGCCATAAAGCTCTGGAATTCTCCGGTGATTTTACCGCACATAAAGAACACGGCATCACCGTCTTCCAGCGCGGCGGCCTCACGCAACGCCTGCTGCGCTGCGTCGGGGACGAATTTGGCGATCGGCCCTTTGCCCTCGCCGCCGTCAAACAGAATATAGCCCAGACCGGGCTGGCCTTCGCCGCGCGCCCAGTCATTCAGCTTGTCAAAGAAGCTGCGCGGACGATCAGAGACTTTCGGCGCACGAATGGCACGGACAACACCGCCCGCCTCAATCACGCCTTTGAAGGCCTTGAATTCGACATCATCACGGGCAAAAACTTCCGTCACATCAACGATTTCCAGCGGATTACGCAGATCGGGTTTGTCCGATCCGTATTTCAGCATCGACTCGTCATAGGGAATACGGATAAACGGATAGGGCGAGATGCTGCGTTTCGTGCCGGTGAAGTCGGCAAATTCCTCGAATACGCCATGCAGAACAGGCTCGATAGCTGCAAATACGTCTTCCTGCGTCACGAAAGACATCTCCATATCCAGTTGATAAAACTCGCCGGGGCTGCGGTCGGCGCGGCTGTCTTCATCGCGAAAACAGGGCGCGATCTGGAAATAGCGGTCAAACCCCGACATCATCAAAAGCTGTTTGAACTGCTGCGGTGCCTGCGGCAGCGCATAGAATTTTCCGGGATGCAGACGGGACGGCACCAGAAAATCGCGCGCGCCCTCCGGCGACGAGGCCGTCAGAATCGGTGTCTGAAATTCCTTGAAACCCTGTTCCCACATTTTTTCACGCAAAGACCGGATCACCTCGCAGCGCAGCGTTATATTGCGTTGCATCGGCTCGCGCCGAACGTCAATAAAACGGTAGCGCAGCCGCACTTCCTCACCGTAGGGCTCCTCCCTATTCACCTGCAGCGGCAGTGTTTCCGGCTCCCACTGCACCTCCGCCGCTT
>SKHU01000170.1 GCA_007116755.1 Alphaproteobacteria bacterium | reverse complement strand
GAATTGGCTCTATGGGGCTGAAATCCGAATTTGTGAAGAAAGTTTCCGATTAGAGCAAATGGCATGTTACAGTTTAGAGGAGAAATTCCGCAGGATAACAGGGAGTTGCGTCATGCGGTTTATGATGGTGCCGTTTACCTTGCGTCGCCCTGTGCGGGGTCGCTGAAGCTTGTCCGAAAGGCGCAGGACGCTATCCGCAGCGTTCTGGATGTGAAGGAGATACGCCGCGCACATCTGGAACTGGACGAAGACACGTTTTTTACACGGATCGGCGCATTGCGTCGCATGATTTATCTGGAAGAGGAATTCCACAATATTCTGTCGGATATTCTGGAGGAAAACGGCTTTGATCCGGATTGCACCGCCTTTGACCCGCTCAGGCTGCGCGTCGTCTGTCCGGACGGGCATTTGAACAAAAAAGCCGCGCCGGTTTATTTTCCGCACCGCGATACATGGTATGCGCATCCGCAATCTCTGATCGTTTACTGGACACCGCTTGACGATCTGGGAGAGGACGAAACCTTTGCAATCTATCCCGATTATTTTCAACAGAACGTGCCGAATAATTCCGAAGTTTTCAATTACGACGAATGGGTCAAGGACGGGCCCGATCTTAAAATCGGCTGGCAGAAAGAAGATTCCGGCCTGACGGCGGTTTACCCGCGATCTGCAGAAGGATTCGACCCCGGGCAGGATGTCGGTTTTTCCTGTCCCGCAGCGGGGCAGCTGTTTATTGCCGGAGCGCATTATCATGCGACACGTCCGCAGAATACGGGGAAAATCCGTTTCAGCCTTGATGCGCGTCTGGTGCATCTGGAGGATGCGGCATCCGGCACGGGCGCGCCGAATGTCGATAACAGATCTTCCGGCGATATTCTCAAAGATTACATCAGGGCCTGACCCCGATAATATCCCCGACAGCTTTGATGGCGGAGTGCAGTTTTTGATCCCTGTCACCCGACAGGCGGAGATAGTTTTTTTTGTCCTGTTCAAGACGTTCCAGACAGGATTTCATGAAAACATCCTGCGTCTTTGCGCCGTAACGGTGCTTATCATCCTGCCAGCCGGCATCGTTATCCAGCAGCAGATAAAGATCATAATTGCTTTTGCGGGCGGCCTCGTCAAGCCATGACGGGCAGTATCCCAGAAGCATTTCCTGCCAGATGGCGGTTGTCATGGTTTCCGTGTCGCAGAAAAGAACGCGCCGCGCCTGATACATCAACGCATCTTCCGAAGCTTTTTGGGCGCGAACAATCATTTCAAAATCTTTTTTCGCAAGATCGCGGCCTTTGTGCAGGATCAGCGTTTCTGCGTATTCGGGCACGTTCACGGTCTGGAAATGCTGCGCCAGCTTGGCGGCCAGTGTCGTTTTTCCGGTCGATTCCGCGCCGATGACGGCAATGCGTTTGACAAAATAGGGACGGACGGTTTCGGGAATATAGTCCCAGTGTTCCGACGGATTGTTGCGGATAGCCGTGCCGCTGACCGGAATAATGCCGCGTCCCGTGCTGCTGGGAACAAAAACTGCGCCGAGCGTTTCGGCCAGTTTTGCGCCGTAATCCTCTCCCGCAAAAACGTAATCCGGCGGTTCGGGAAGAATGCGCATCAGGACATCATGCCATATCTGCCAAAAATCGGGATGCTCTTCAGGATATTGCGGCAGTTCTTCTGCCAGATGGATAACATTGCAGTCGGGGAATATTTTTTTCATCCATTGATAACGCAAATCTCCGGGGATGGGTTCGCTTTCGAGAGAGCCGACAACGATCGAAAGTTTATCCACATAATTTTCGGCAAAACGCGCCAGATAAATATGCCCCTTATGCGGCGGCATGAATTTCCCGAGAAGCATTCCCGTCGTTGTCATCCCGCTCTCCTGTCTTGTCCGGAAATCTCAAAAAATTTTTTCAGGTAAAGGGCCAGCAAATCATCCGAAGGCGGCGGGCAGGGGAGCCCGAAATCACGCTCTGTGCGCCGGGTATCAAAACGGACGCCTGTTGCCTGAAACAAATCCATTGTACGATAGCGCCCGAAATCGTCAAGGCAGCGGCACAAGGCAAGATAGGCCGCAGATTCTTCGACGGACAACGCTCTGTTGCGAAACATGTTTTTCCAGTCTTCGGCGGGAATTTCACGAATGCCGCCGATGGCTGCCGTCAGCCGTCCGAGAGAGAGAGGTTTTTGACCGGCGATGTGGTAAATATCTTCCGTTCCGGACAGCGACAGCGCCGCCATTGCCGCCGCTGCATAATCGACAGGTGTTATATCGATCAAAAGACTTTCGCCGAAACCCCGCGGAATTGTACCAAGCCGGCGGATGCCGCGCACGAATATTTTCAAAAAATCCGTATCCGAACACGCACCCGTTTCGGTATCGCCCGTAATCAGGCCGAAACGGTAATGGGTGATGGGGCAGATTCTTTCCGGTATTTGCAGCAGCATATATTCCGCCGCCCATTTCGTTTGCGCATAGCCGCCGTAAACATATTTTGTTTTTTCAAGCCTGTCCTTCTCATAAAGCGTGCCGCTGTTCCGGTCGGTGGCCACAAAAACCGAAAGTGTTGACGCGGCATGAAGATGTTTGCGTTTCCCCGTGCAGGCAAAACGCAATATTTCGCGCGTACCGAGGATATTCGCTGCGCGAAGCGTTTCGTAATTCTGTACGGTATTGACACGTGCGGCGCAGTGATAAACGCTGTCCACGGTTTCGGCCAGATGCAGCCATTCATTTTCGGCCAGACCGAAACGGGGCTGTTCAATATCTCCGGTTACGGCGGTGATACGCGGGTCTTTTGCCGCCAGACGCGACGGGTCGCGCACAAGGCAGACGATCTCCGCACGGGTTCTTTGCAGCAATTCCGCCAGCAATCTGCCGCCGAGAAATCCTGTCGCACCGGTCATGAAAATACGTTCCGGATTTTTCCCGCCTGCGGAAGGGCGCGCAGAGGCCTGTTTGAAAAGCTGTTGCCATTCCGTGTCAAAGGCAACGTCTTTTTTCAGCCGGTTGCAGGGTAATGCGCCACTGTCATCGGCATACAAGGACAAGGATTCCACCAGTTTTCGAATGGTCGGGTATTGAACCAGCAATGCGGGCGAAATCCGCAAACCGTGCCGCTGGGCCTCAAGCGAGAGATGGATCACGGCAAGGGAATCGCCGCCGATGTCAAAAAAATTATCTTCCGTACCGAAACCGCTTTTTTTCAAAACCGCGGACCAGATCGTATGGAGTGTTTTCTCCAGCGCTGTTTCCGGCAAAACCGCCGCGGCGCTTTCTGCATGCAAATCCATTATCCGCAGACGGGAAAAATCGGTTTTGCCGGAAGCGGTTTCCGGCATATCCCCAAGCCATGCAATATGCTGCGGCACCATCCATTGCGGCAATTGTTTGTGAAGATGCGCGTCAAGATCAGGTGTTTTGCGGCCTGTTACAAAAGCAACAAGCGCATCCGCGCCGCCTTCATGCAGGGGGCGTTTTAAAACCGCAGCTTTCTGCACATGCGGATATGTACGAAGACAGGATTCGATTTCCTCCGGCGCGACAAGCTGGCCGCGCAATTTGAACTGGCGGTCACTGCGCCCCGAAAAGGCGATGCCGCCGTTTTCGGCAACGGAGACTTTGTCGCCGGTTTTATAAAACCGCTCTCCATCGATATTTACAAATTTTTCCGCGTTCAGATCGTCGCGATTCAGATAACCGCGTGCCAGCTGCAGACCGCCGATCAAAAGCTCTCCGTCTTCGATGCGGTAGGTAACATTCGGAAAGGCCTCGCCGATCAGGGGGGGGTCCCATGTTTCCGCATCGCAGCGGATCAGACTTGTGCAGACGGTTGCTTCGGTCGGGCCGTAGACATTGATAACACGAAAATGCCGCGCCCATTTGCGCACAATCTCCGGCGGGCAGGTTTCGCCGCCGATGATCACTGTTTCCAGAGTTTCGGGCATGTCTTCAGGCGATAAAATGCCAAGAAGTGCTGGCGGAACATCCATATGGGTTATGCCCTGCCGGTGCAATGCGGCAACAAGTTTTTTTCCGTCGCGCAGCACGCTATTGTCTTCAATCACCAGCGCCGCACCGGAGAGCAGCGCCGTACCGATATCCGAAAGCGACGCATCAAACGCCGTGGACAGGTAAAACAGGCTGCGGCTTTGCGGTGTCAGATGAAAGGCGTTTATCTGCGCATCAAGAAAATTGAGAATGCCGCGATGTTCAACAGCCACACCTTTCGGTGCTCCGGTTGATCCCGATGTGTACATGATATAGGCAAGGGTTTCGTCGCAGAGACCGGCAGGGTCGATTTCCACGACATCCTCCGGTATGTCTTTTGCCGTCAGCACGGTTGTCATTCCGGCGTCTTTCGCAATAAAGTCTTTTCTCGCCTGCGGCAAATCAGGCGGCAACGGTACAAAGGCAGCACCTGTATACCAGACACCAAGCAGCGCAATAATATATTCGGCCGATTTTTCGATCTCGAGACCGATGACCCGCTCCCCGCTGTTTTCGCAAGCCTGTTCGCCCAACTCCTTGTTCAGCCGTTTGCCCAGTGCCGCCGCCTGCCCTGCCAGATTTCGGTAAGTAATGTTTCTTCCGCGGTCTGCCACCGCAATATGATCGCGATATTTTTCCGCAATTTTCCGAAAGCGCTGCCAGAACATATTTTATACATCCTCCGGTTTTGCGGCGACGGCGATACAGCGCTGCGCGGTTTCGGGGTCAAACTCTCTCCCGTCGATATCACCGTAGAAAACAGGAGGGGTAAAACCCGCTTCTTTCAGAAGCCGTTTTATATCGTTCGCTGTATAGAGTTTTGCACCTCCGCCTTTTTTGATATGCCGCGTTCCGTCCGGTGCGGTGTAAATCCAGTTTTTATATACCATGTTGCTTTCAGGATCATAACGGGACTCCCAGACGGTATGGTGCCCGTCCCGCTCCGATATATCGCAAAGCGTGTTTGTCTGGGCAAAATCTTTTAAAAGCCGTTCCCCGTTTTTATATTCAAAACCGAAACGCCCGCCCGGTTTCAACGCTTCAAAAACGCGCTTCATCATCAGAATGTTTTTATTGTCATCTTCGCTGTAACCAAAGCTGGTCCACCAGTTGATTGCAGCATCGCAGGCCGCGGGCGGCACAAACTCATAGGCGTTACCGGTATAAAACGTGCAAGGCAGATTTTCTGCCCGCGCCTGTTTTTCTGCCTCTGCAATATAGGTTTCAATCAGATCGATGCCGATGACGGAAACCCCCTGACGTGCCAGAGCCAGACTGATCTGGCCGATACCGCATCCCTGATCGAAAAACGTCATGCCGGAGTCCAGTTGCAGCTTTTGCATCAGGAACGCAACGGTTTTTTGAATTTCATCTGCATTGCGCCGCAAACATTGTGCGGCAAATACGTCGTCATAAAAATCACGATGCCATATTTCCTCTGCCGTGCCGCTCATGCTACGCCCCCCGCCAGACGAAATTTCTGCTGCAAAAGATGCGTCGTCAGCACCGTCATCAAAACAGGCTCGGTGGCCGTGCGTGTTTTGGCATCCTGCATTGGCAGGCCATCCAGCAATGCGATAATTTTTCTGCGGTCAAAGAACGGTACGGCTCCGAAAGATTTACTGCGGATGCTGTCCTGAATAAACGTGCCGAGTGCTGCATCGGCGTAAAGACTGACGGGCGGTGCCATGAACGGATGTTTTTCACGGTTGTAAACCGTATCGGTAATATAGGGACGGACGGCCTGACGCAAAACATGTTTTTCGCGCATATTTCTGATTTTCATCGCAAGCGGCATTTTGCGAACGGTTTCAAACAGGCGGTGATCCAGAAATGGCAGGCGTCCTTCGACGGAATGCGCCATTTCCATACCGTCACCCAGCGTTTTCAAAATGTAATTTGCCAGCGTCAGCTTTGTCCAGAGATAGAGCGCGTTATTGACGGGATGCCGCCCCTGTAATTGCTCTGAAGGCACTTGTTGCATCAGATCGGCGTAACAATCTGTTGCCGTAAAATTCTGTTTGTAACCCGCCGATAATACGCCGTGAATGCGATTGCCAAGCGCCGCTTTTGCCGATAAAAATGACGGAATATGTCCGATATGTTGCGCCACGGCAGAGGTCGGCAGTTCTTTGCCGTAGGCCAGCTGCACACCGGTGGAAACCGGATTGGCGGCGTAGAGTTTCTCAATATGCGCAGATGTGTTTTCATTCACAACGCCGGAGACAAGCAAATCCTGACGCAGATGCGGATAACCGGCAAAAACTTCGTCCGCGCCTTCGCCTGTCAGGGCGACTTTGAACCCGTGCTTGCGGATATGGCGGTTGAGAATATATTTTGCCGCCAGATGGCCGTTGACGGCCAGACCTTCGCCGTAATAGACGGCATCGGGCAATTCACGGACAAGATCGTCCTGCGAAACGGAAACCGTGTGCAGCCGCGCGCCGAGATGTGCGGCGGTTTCTTCGGCAAGTTTCCGCTCGTCATAGCCGTCATGGGCAAAGCTGACGGTAAAGGCATCAAGCGGTTTGGACGATTCATTGGCGGCAATCCCCAATACGGCACTGGAATCCAGCCCGCCGCTTAAATGAAAACAAACCGGCACATCGGCGACAAGGCGCAGCCGCACTGCCTCGGAAAACTGTTCCGCCACGGCCTCAATCCATTCCGCCTCGCTGCGTGTTTCCGTTTCGTCTTCCGGAACATAATCCAGATCCCAGTATTTGAAAAAATGCGGAGCCCCGTTTTTTACCGTCAAGGCATGGCCGGGCTTGAGTTGAAACACGTTTTTGAAAAGCGTCCTGTCCTGCGGCACATATTGCATGGAGGCCGCATGGTAAAACGCATAATGATCCCATGCCGCCGGAACGCCCATCGCAAACAGTGCTTTTGCCTCTGATGCGAAGCAAACCCCCTCTGCCGTTTGCGTATAGCAAAGCGGTTTGATGCCGAAACGGTCGCGCGCCGCAAACAGAATCTGTTGTTCCGCATCCCATAAAAGAAAGGCAAATTCGCCGCGCAGATATTGCAAACACTCCGTGCCGTATTCTTCGTACAGATGGATCAGAATTTCACTGTCCGAACGTGTTTTGAAGATATGTTTTTTTGCCTCCAGCGCTGTTCTGATTTTTTCGTGGCCGTAAAACTCGCCGTTGACAACGGCGTGGATGTGTCCCGTTTCATTGCAAAGCGGCTGGGCTCCTGTGGCCGGATCAATAACGGCAAGGCGCGTATGCCCCAGCCCCGTTTTGCCGTCGCCGGAAATCCATACGCCGCGCCCGTCAGGGCCGCGGTGATGCAAGGCTGCCAGCCCCGATTGCATTTGCGCTTTGCCGATGCCGCCGTTGCGTGACAGAATGGCTGTTATTCCGCACATGGTCCTGATTCCGGTTTAAAAAATACTTTTGAAGATTCGCCTTTTTTTGATGCGGCAAAAACGGCGGAGAATTCTTCAAGCGCATAGACGCTGCCAAGCAGGTCATCCACCTTGATGCGTCCATCTGCCATCAGCGCAATCGCTTCATCAAACGGGCCGTAATTAACGGCTTGCAGCGTCAGTTCCTTTTTGACCGCCACGTCGAAAACAATGCCGACGGGCTCGTGTTTCCGGCTGCGTATAACCACTGTACCGCGGGGACGTACGGCACGGAAAATCTCCTCCATCGCCTGTGTTGTTGCCAGCGTTTCAATGGCAAAGTCGTAAAGATTATCTTCCAGCTTTTCGGCTTGCGGGTCGTGAATAACAACATTGTTGAAACCGTAAGACTGCATAATCCGCAAAATCAACTGCGCAAAGCGGTTGCTGCCGTAAATAAAGCCGCGCTGCTGCGGGGAAATTCCGGCTTTCATCACCGATAAAGCGGCGGCAACCGGCTCGCTATAAGCGCCTTGTGTAAACGAAAGATTATCCGGCAGGCGATACACCGTATTGGCGGGAACACGGATATATTCGGCAAAGGCGCCGTCATGGTGAATACCCAGCATTGTTGTATTCTGGCAGGAATCTTTTGCGCCGGCATTGCAAAACCCGCATTGGCCGCAGGGCATCACCGGCATGACCGTGACGCGCTCGCCGGCTGTCAATCCGTTTGCATCTGCGCCCGCCTCTGCAACAATACCCGCGAATTCATGGCCGAGAATAACGGTATCCTTACCCTGAATCAGGCCGTCGGCCATAAATACGTCTGTACGGCATAATCCGGCGATTTTTACGCAGATCACGACATCATCGGCAGATTGCACCCGCGGCTGTTCGATGTCGCGGACAACAACCGTCTCTTTATCTTTGATAATAGCACGCATAGGCACTCTCCGTTTATGCACCGTTTTCTCATATAAAATGCGAAATATTTAAAACATAAAAATAGATATACTCATTTTAAGTATAAGTCAAGCGTGAACATAACTATTTTTTAAGTGCGGCAAACTAGATTATCAAAAATCTCTTTGCATATTCGCAGGCGCCATGTTATACAGCACCGATATCAGAACAATAAAAACAAGATCAATGTTGGATGGATAGGATTTGGGAAAGGCATGTGCCTTTCTTGACAGGACTTAATTTTTAAACCATAAGGATATTTCAAAATGCCTAAAGACAGTTTCCCCACGGAATATATCGGCCGCAATTTCTCGACAGAAGTGAAAAACGTCAACCGTCTGACGCTGGAATTCGCGAAAGCCGCCGCCAAAAATCAGGATGACAAAAGCGACAATCTGGTGATCTCCCCCTATAACGCGTTGCATTGTCTTGCGATGGTCGCGGCCGGTGCCGATGGCGAAACCCGCCGCGAAATGGCGGAAACGCTGTTTGGTGTTGATGCCGCCGAGCTGGATGATGCCATCACCTCTCTGTCAGAGTTGAATGAAAAAATTCTTGCCGCCAACAAAGGGCAGGTTGAACTGAAAACCGCCAACGGTGTCTGGACGAACAAAGACCTGCTGACGCTGGACGGCGATTACGCCGATGGATTGCGCAAAGATTTCGGCGCGGAGATTAGCGCGGAAAATTTTGCCAATCCTGCCGTGGTCGATCAGATCAATGACTGGGCCGATAAAAACACCAATGGTCTGATCAAGAAAATTCTGGAAGAGTTGAACCCCGAAGATTTCGCGGTACTGGCAAGCTCGCTTTACTTCAAAGGCCAGTGGACAAATAAATTCGACAAAGAGTTGACGGAAGAAAAAACCTTCACCGCCGATGGCGGCATTCGCCAGACAACGCCGATGATGTATCAGGAATTCGACGAAGAGGGCGAAATCCGTTATCTGGACGGCGATGATTTTGAATCCGTTGCTCTCACCTATGGCAAAAAGGATTACGAGAACGGCAAAGAGCCGACCATGCGTTTGCTGCTGATTCGTCCGAAAGATGAAAACACATCGGCGCGTGACTGGCTGCTGTCGCAAAAAAGCGATACCCTGCCCGTCTGGTCGGAGCCAATGGCTTATCGGGACGCAGTCGGCACAGTCGAACTGCCGCGCATGGATATCAAGCAAAAGCATGATATCATTCCGGTCTTGCAGGATATGGGCATCAATGATGCTTTCAATTCCGTCACGGCCGATTTCTCGAAAATGACGGAGGAAAAAGCACGCGGCCTGTATATCAGCCAAGTCTCGCATGACACGGTATTCAAAACAGATGAGGAAGGCAGCGAGGCCGCCGCCGTCACCACCGCCGTGATGACGCTGGAATGCGCCAGTATGCCGCCGCCGAAAATCGACGTAAAATTTGACCGCTCCTATGTTTTCGCCCTGCAGGATGTAAAAACGGGCGCAATTATTTTCGCCGGTACGGTCAACAAACCCAATGAGGATATGAAGCCGGTCGCAGAGAAAACCGCGAAAAATGCTCCCAAACGCTGAGCGTTGCCGTAAAT
>SKHU01000115.1 GCA_007116755.1 Alphaproteobacteria bacterium | reverse complement strand
TTTTTAGGAATACAGATTGCGGAGGCACGAAATATGGCGGAGGAAAGCGGTTATAAAACGGCAGTGTTTGCAGGCGGCTGCTTCTGGTGTGTGGAATCAGATTTCAAGACGCTGGACGGCGTGATCGGGGTGGTGTCCGGCTATACGGGCGGTCATGTCGAAAATCCGAGTTACGAGCAGGTGGTGTCCGGCACAACAGGGCATGTCGAGGCGGTGAAAGTGACTTATGATCCTGAAAAACTGGATTATACGACATTGCTGGAGCATTTCTGGCGCAATATCGATCCGTTCGACGACGGTGGCCAGTTCTGCGACCGCGGCGAGCAGTACCGTTCCGTCGCTTTTTTCGGAGATGAGGCCGAAAAGGCGGAAATTGAAGCATCAAAAGAGCATCTTGCCGAAAAGCTGGGGCAGGAGGTCAAAACGCTGGTTGTTCCGCGCGAAATCTTTTATCCGGCGGAAGATTATCATCAGAATTACGCGAAAAGAAATCCGCTGCGCTACCGCTCCTATCGCTACGGCTGCGGACGTGACCCTCGCCTGAAGGATATATGGAACGAACGGTAAGCGCAAATATATCTTAATACATAAAAAGACAGACAAAAATAACGGCACCGGCTTTCAGGAATTTTTTGAACATTTGCTTGCGCAGTGTCTGTTTCAGCATAGCCGGTGTGATCAGTTGATAGCGGACAAGAATTGTGCCCAGCGGCTCTTTGGTGCGTTTTTGCTCTACCAGTGCGGCGTGCAGCTCATCCGCGGTAATAAGCCCCTCGGAAATCAGGATTTCCCCGATTCGGTTGCCCATGATGCGTTTGCGCATTTTTGCGCTGAAGCTGAGCGGCTTCGGCGGCCTTGCGGTTGCAGTATTCCTGCTTTCCGCTTCGCTTTGAGCTGTTTCATTCACTTGCGGTGCACTCCCAAAAACGCTCGTCGATACTGCCCGATCAGGGCAGAGTCGTCCCTTTATCCAAAATATCAATAAAGCTTTAACGATCGGTTAAGGCGTGGACTCGCTGCGGGGGGAAAGGGCGCTGATGACACCGCGCAATGTACGGATTTCCTGCTCTGTCAGGTCCATACGTCCGAACAGATTGTGAAGACTGCGGACAAGTTTCGGCTTGCGTTCCGGTGTTTTGAAAAACCCGCCTTTTTCCAGCTCTGCTTCCAGATGTGCGAGCATGGCATCAAGCTGCGCTTTCTCCGCCGGAACAGTTTCTCCCCTATGCAGCTCTTTGGCCGGTATGCCGGTTGTGCAGGCGGCGCTGTGCCATGCATAGCCCGCCAGCAAGACGGCTTGCGCCAGATTCAGCGAAGAAAATTCAGGGTTTAAGGGGATATTCAATATCGCATCGGCATGGGCGACATCGTCATTGACAAGACCGGCACGTTCCGCGCCGAACAGAATGCCGCATGCCTGCCCTGTTGCACCGCGCTTTACGCATTCGGCGGCCGCACCTTCGGGCGTATAGACGGTTTTAATCATGTCCCGCTGCCGCGCCGTTGTCGCCAGCAGGAAATGCAGATCGGCAACGGCTTCGGCAGTTGTGTGAAAAAAACGTGCGTTTTGAAGAATATTCTCCGCACCTGCGCTCATCGCTTCGGCGGCAGGGTTCGGCCAGCCGTCACGCGGGGCGACCAGCCGCATTTCCGTCAGGCCGCAATTTTTCATGGCACGGGCGGCTGCACCGATATTTTCGCCCATTTGCGGATTGACCAGAATAACAACAGGCGACTGCAATGCGCTTTTGTCCATTGTTACGGTTTTTTAAGATAAGTCTTCGATATGGGCGAGAACCTCGTCGAAATTCTCGCTGGCGATACGGTGTGCACCGGCTTCCGTCAGGCGGTTGACACAGTGATTGCCCCATGTCACACCAATCGTATGGGCGCGGGCGGCAATCCCCATATGAATATCCATTGTCGTATCGCCGATCATCACCGTTTGTTCGGGGGTGAATTTCAACTCCTGTGCAAGGCTCAAAAGCTGGTCGGGCGCAGGTTTTTCGCGCTCGTTACGGCGGCGGGTGTCGCAAGAGGTGCGGATACCGCAAAACAGCGGATGAATATCGTAATGATCCAGAACAGCCGCCAGCGGCTCGGAAGGTTTGGAGGTGACAATCCCCAGCGTATAACCGCGTTTTTGCAGTGTCTTCAGGAAATCCAGCGCGCCGTCGTAAAGCGGGGCGATAATGCCGGCTGTATGCTCGTCCACGCGGCGATAGACGTTGTGCAGATGCGGTTTTTGTTCGTGCAGCTCCAGCCCCCAGCCGAAATCGACCTCGTGCGGGAAGGCATAGCCATCGCGAATGCTGTCCAGACACGGCATCGGCAGTTTGGTTTCGTGGATGTATTTTACCATTTCCTTTTCGAAAATCGGCCAGGAATTCAGCAATGTGCCGTCAATGTCAAATGCAATCAGTTTACTCATAATTCTCAATCCAGTTTCTTTTTCAAAATTTCGTTTACGGCAGCGGGGTTGGCCTTGCCTTGCGTTTTTTGCATGACCTGCCCGACAAAAAAGCCGAACAGCTTGTCTTTGCCGCTTTTATATTGCTCGACCTTGTCGGCGTGTTCGGCCAGCACCTCA
>SKHU01000175.1 GCA_007116755.1 Alphaproteobacteria bacterium | reverse complement strand
CTTTACGGCCTGATTGCGCAGAAGAGGCCGGACATCTATATGGAGATCGGCAGCGGCAATGCGACGAAATTCGTACGCCGCGCGATTGAAGATCACGGGCTGAAAACAAAAATCATCTCGATCGACCCGTTTCCCCGCGCCGAAATCGATGCGCTGTGTGATGAAATTATCCGCGCCCCGCTTGAGGAATGCGACCCCGCAATTTTCAACAGGCTGAAAGCGGGCGATATGCTGTTTGTCGCAGGCGGCAGTCACCGCGCCTTTCCCAATTCCGACGTGACGGTATTTTTTACCGAAGTGCTGCCGCTGCTCAAAAAAGACGTGATTTACGGGCTGCGCGATATTTTCCTGCCGCGCGACTATCCGGCGGCATGGAAAAAGCGCTTTTACAACGAACAATATCTGCTGCACGCCTATCTGCTGGGCGGGGCGGGCGGCGACAAAATTCTGCTGCCCTGTCTTTACACTGCCGCCGCCACGGACAGCGCCGACACCGTTGATGCGTTCCGCGCCCTTTTCACGCACGGCACGCTGCGCGAACTGGCGGAGGTCAAACCGCAATATACCGGCGGCGCCTGTTTCTGGATGAAAAAATCCTGAAAAGAAAATTAAGAGAAGATTTGATCTGCCGCATCTTCACACCCGCTTCCCCGCGCGGGAATGACGGGGGAGGCAGATAATGACAAAAGCAATATATGTCTTAATTCACATACGGGTTTTTGCTGGTGCGCAGAATCAGGCGGATCGGTGTGCCGGGCATTGAGAAAGACTCGCGCAGCCCGTTGACGAGATAGCGCTGATAGCTGTCGGGCAGGTCTTTCGGCCGTGACAGCCACAGCGCGAATGTAGGCGGCCGCGCCTTGACCTGCGTCATATAGCGCAGCCGGTTCGGGCGACGCTGCACCATCGGCGGCGGGTGTTTGGATTCCATCATCGACAGCCAGCGGTTCAGCGCGCCGGTCGGCACGCGTGCGTTCCAGACGCGATAGGCCTCCTCCACCGTCCGCATCAGTTTTTTCAAACCTGTTCCCCGCAGAGCAGAGATTGTCACAACGGGCACGTCCTTCACCTGCGGCAGTGCCGTTTCCAGCTTATAGGCGGCGTGTTCAAGCACATCGTCTTTTTTCTCCGCCGCATCCCATTTGTTGATGGCAATGACCAGCGCGCGGCCTTCCTCGATGACATGCGCGGCAATCGCCAGATCCTGCCGTTCCAGCAGCGAATCCGGCTCGACCAGCATCACCACGACCTGCGCCAGACGGATGGCGCGGAAACTGTCGGTGACGGAGATTTTCTCGATTTTGTCGATAATCTTCGCCTTTTTGCGGATGCCCGCCGTATCGACAAGGCGGAATTTGCGCCCTTCATACTCCCAATCGACGCTGACGGCATCGCGGGTGATGCCCGGCTCCGCCCCCGTCATGGCGCGGTCTTCGCCGAGAAGCGTATTCAAAAGTGTCGATTTCCCCGCATTCGGGCGGCCGACAATCGCCAGCTTGACGGGTTTTTCCGTATCCTCTTCTTCCGCTTCTTCATCGCCGAATCCGGTGCCGCTGCCTTCTTCATAGGCGGCAAAACCGTCATCGCCGTCCTCGTCCTCATCTTCTGCGGCGGCGGCATCTTCTTCGTATTTTTTTACCAGCGGCGCCAATACGTCATAAAGATCGGTAAAGCCGATGCCGTGCTCGGCGGAAATGGCCACAGGGCTGCCCAGCCCCAATTCAAACGCTTCATACATTCCGCCGTCGCCGCGGCTGCTTTCGCATTTATTGGCGATGAGCGCGCAGGGAATATTCTGTTTGCGAATCCATTCGGCAAAATGACGATCCAGCGATGTCAGCCCTGCGCGCGCATCAATCATAAACAGCACGAAATCCGCCTGTTTTAACGCGTTCTCCGTAGATTTGCGCATCCGCGCGGCGATACTGTCGTCAAAATGCTCCTCCAGCCCTGCGGTATCGGTGATGCGGAATTTCAGCCCCATAAAATCCGCCTCGGCACTGCGCCAGTCGCGCGTGATGCCGGGCGTGTCATCGACAATCGACAGCTTTTTCCCCGCCATGCGGTTAAACAGCGTCGATTTGCCGACATTCGGGCGACCGATGATGACAATATTTAAAGTCATTTGTGGTTTTCATCCTTCTGCCGCATGGCTATAGCACAGAAAAACCCGTCTGTCTTGTGCAGAGAGGGCAGGAGGCGCAGATACGCCCCGTCAAAAGGAATATGTTTCAGATGCGGCGCATCGCGCAGATTTTGCGCCGTAAAATCGGCGTTATTTTCAAGAAACGCATCAAAGATGTCCTCGTTTTCTACCGCCAAAAGCGAGCAGGTCGCGTAAACCAGCTTGCCGCCCGGTTTGACAAGTTTTGCCGCACTATCAAGAATCCGTGCCTGCAGCGCCGTCAGATCGGCCAGATCGGGGCCGACATGACGCCATTTTTTATCGGGGTCGCGCCGCCATGTGCCCGTTCCGGTGCAGGGCGCATCGACCAGCACAATATCATATGTACCGCGTCCGCGTTTTAGGGATTTATCGCTTTCCGAAGACAGGTGCAGCGTTCGGATATTGTGCAGCCCCGCGCGGCGGAAGCGCAG
>SKHU01000038.1 GCA_007116755.1 Alphaproteobacteria bacterium | reverse complement strand
GCGGGTGTATCTGTTTTCAAGCCGGCTTGTACGATCATCGCCACGACAAAGGACGCGACAAGTGCACCGATTAAAATAATGGCAACATTTTTGTTCATTGCAAAAATCCAGTTCCAAAGAAGAAAAGACGAATGTTTTCAACTGTAAGGCGGGAGGACTTCAACTGTCCTTCCTTCCATACTGCCACAAATGCTCCGCAGGGTCAAAAGCTAATTCCGCTCTCATTATCCTGCATTAATGCAGAGCCGGAAAGACAGCGGCGGCAATTCCCGTATGGAGGAATGCGCCGAGCGCGCCTGTAAAAATCGCAATACCGTAGGGCAGGGCGCTTTTCCCCTCCGCCAGAACGGCCGGCCAGCTTTTTTCACCGCAGAGTCCGGCCAGTTTTTTTGCTGCCTTGCTGCCACGGCCGACAAGAGCCAGCACAGCCAGAAGCGCGCCGGCAAGGCTCATATATAATAAAAATACCGGCAATCCGCCCAAACCTGTCCACAAGGCCAGCGCCGGAACCAGCTTGGCATCGCCTCCGCCGATCACGCCGGTGCTAAACAGCAGAAAACCCAGCACCAGCATTAAAAAACCGGCCAGAGGTGCCGACCACCATGCGCCGAAAATTTCCTGTTCGCTCAAAACGGCAAGATCAATCAGCCATGCCGCAACGAAGGCCGCTGTGATCGTCAAAGGCAAAGCGTTGGCGATTTTCATGCCGCGAAAATCAGAAAACGCGGCAATCGCTGCAGCCAGAAGCGCGACTGTAAAAGCGGCAAAAATAGATGCCGAGGCGATGCTGTCCATCATGATATTCTGTCCGGCGAAGCTCCGAGAACTTCAAGCGAATGCCCACCTTGCCGTGAAAATTTCAGGAAAGGCGGGCATTTCATAGCTCTGTTATAACGTGTTTAATGCGATTTATTAAGAGCCCTCGCCTTCGCCTTTCAGTGTATCGGTTAGACCCTGAAATAACCCTTCAAGCTCTTCGCCGAAGGCAAAGACAACTGCTGCAATCGCAACGGCAATTCCTGCTGCGATCAGGCCGTATTCAATCGCTGTCGCGCCGTCATCGTCCGATTTCCATGTCTGTACTTGTGTCCACAGTTTCAGCAACATATTTCTTACTCCCTAAAGTTTGATATTCGGCTTTAAATTTGATACCGACCGACGAAACCGTCCCAAAAACGGAGGGGAACACGGCCACCGACGGCTAATGTTTCGGGTATAATCTCACTCCCCCTTCTATAAGAATACACGTTTTAGATTAATGCAAGGTTAAATATAGATACAATCCAAGAGGTTATAATCCATCTATTTGCCGGGAAAGCAAAATAATTTTATCCCGCGACAAGTTTCGGCGGGGAATTATTGCAAAAAAACTGGCGGAAATGGTATAATAGAGGTATAAGTTTCCACTGTTGTCTTTCGTGGAAAGCGGAAGAGGAAAAAGAGCTTAACATTATCTTGGAGAGGGTTATCATACAATGAATACCGAACCGAAAAAAACAGTACATGATCTGAAAGGTACGGCCGAATATACCGGTGTCGTCGATGCCGGTTTGCGCGATCATATGCGCAAGGTCTATAATATGATGTGTTTCGGTCTTGTCGTCACCGGATTGTCAGCGATGGCCGTGGCGAATATCGAACCGCTTTATCAGGCAATTTTTACAACACCGTTGCGCTGGGTTGCCATAGCCGGACCGTTTCTTTTTATCCTTTTCGGCATGACGCCGGGACGTGTGGCAAAAATGTCGGTCTCTGCCGTACATACGACATTCATTATGTTTGCTGTCGCATTCGGTGTGTGCCTGTCCTATATTTTCTATCATTTCTCCGGTGAGAACATTACCCGCGTGTTCTTTATCACGGCAGGTATGTTTGCCGGGATCAGTATTTTGGGTTACACCACGCGCCGTGACCTGACCAGTATGGGCAGCATGATGTTTATGGGGCTGATCGGTCTGATTATCGCAATCGTGGCCAATCTGTTTCTGCAGTCCCCCATGCTGTATTTTATTATTTCCGGTGCGGGCGTTATTGTCTTTACCGGCCTGACGGCGTGGGAAACGCAACGCATCAAGGAAAACTACAATCCGGCAATTGCCGCGGATGATACTGCAAAAATGGCCGTGCTGGGCGCATTTTCTCTGTATCTTAATTTTGTGTTGCTGTTCCAGCATATGATGCATCTGTTCGGACGCGACTGACCGTAGCCTGCATATTCAAGGAAAAGGCCGCAGATTTTAAAACTGCGGCCTTTTTTTGTGCTGTCTTTAAATTTTATTTATTTGCCGTGCTAATCGTCATTCCTGCCCTGCCGGATTCTGTCTTCGAGACTATGCCCGGTTTTTTCCGCTTTAACCGTCAGCCCTTTGATTGAGGCGGCGATATTGTGAATATGGCTGATGATGGCGGCCAGCGGCTGCGCAATCTGCTGTTTGACGGTCTGTACATGATCGTGTTTATGGTGGTCGGGGTTGTGAACGCCTCCCGCATTGCCGTTATTTCCGCCATTGTTTCCGTTTCCGCCTGCGTTGCTGTTTTGAATGATCGCCAGAATATCCTCAATCAGTTTGCCGACTTTCAAAAGAACGGATTTGACATGGTTATGATTCGGGTGGTCAGGGTTGTGGACGCCCGGTTTATCGGGTTTTCCGCCCTGACCGTTTCCATTCCCGCCGTTTCCTCCTCCCTGATCGTCTTCGCCGTCATCGGGCGGGAAGTCAGGGGTGTTGTTCTCAAAGACGATATTTGTGCTGTCTGTGATGACAAACGGTGTGCCGCCTGCGCCCGTACCGCCGTTTTCATCCATGACATGGTTGTCGGTAATGCTGATGCCATCGCTGTTCGTGACGCGGATTCCGTCTTCGGCTGCGCCGTAACTGCCGCTGCCGTCGCCGGTGATGATATTGCCGTCAATGACCGAATTTGTGTTGTTGTCAAACACGATGCCGCTGCCCAGACTGCCTGTGCCGCCTCCGGTGCCGTAAATCAGATTTCCGGTGACAGAGATATTGTCACTGTTTGTGATTGTGATGGCATCCGCGCCTGTGCCGAATGTACCGCTGCCGTCGGCAAGAATGCTGTTTTCATCAATGATGCCGCCGGAAATACCGCTCAGCAAAATCGCACTGCCGCCCGTATCGGTAAAGCTGTTGCCTGAAACCGTGATGTTCTCACCGTTACTGACATAAACCGCATGGCCGTCCATGGCGGAAAAACTGTTACCGCTGACGGAAAGATTATTGTACCCGTCCGAGAAAACGCCGTAATCGCTGCCGATGCCGTTAAAATAGAAACCGGTGACGGTCACGTCATCAGCATTGACGGTGAAGACGGCGCCGCCGTTTCCGTCTCCGGCGAGTGTCGGCGTGTCAATGCCGTTCAGCGTTGCGGATTTATGGACGGTCAGATTTTCCTCATAGAAGCCGGAGGCGACATTCACAACCACCGGAGCCGGTCCCGTCATGTCAAATCCCTGTTGGATGCTGGCGGTATCGCCGAGAACATTCACCAAAGTCGGGGAAATGGTGAGCGAGTTGAATCCGGATGTGCCCCGCAAACTGCCGTCGGGATCAAAAATTCTGCCGCCGAGATTGAGCGTTTCCGCCTCAACGCCAAACAGCCCCGAGCCCATCGTGATATTGTGATAGATATTCACCGTCGGCGCATTCAGGGTCAGATTCCCTGTTGTGGGCACGGAAGAATGGACGGACACGTCAATATCGTCAATGACGCTGATTTCAATATCCGCCATCAGGCGCAGGAAGGAAAACCGCAACTGCAGGGCAATAACGCGGGCATCAAGGAAATTGATACCGTCTTCGGTGACGTTGGCACCGTTATAAATGTGGATGATTTCGGGGTCGATCAGCAAAACGCCCATCTCGCCGTTTTCCGCGCGGGTATCGCCCAGCCCGTCAAACAGCAGGGCTTTGCGTCCCGAAACTTCGATAAAGCCGCCATTGCCGCTTTCACTGCCGCCGCGTGCGCTGGCATATCCGGAAAATTCCGTGTAATCATGCGCCCAGAGAACGACCGTGCCGCCGTCGCCGCTTGTGACGGCATCGGCGTGAATTGTTGCGCCGTCTTGCATGACAAGCGTGTCTGCGCCGGTCATGGTTTCACCGGGACCCAGCACATCTCCGCCGATCAGCACTGTTCCGCCGCCCGTATCGCCGGACGCATCAATATGCGCACTGCTTTGCAGCATAATCTCTCCCGCATCGATAGTGACGCTTCCGCCCTGAGTACCGCTGCCCTTGCCGGAGGCATCAAGGCTGCCGCCGACTGTAATCCGGCTTTCGCTACCTCCTGACAGAACAATCCGGCCGTTTTTCATGCCGACGCTTTGCGCTTGCACAACACCGCTCATATTGATGGCGCTGTCCATGACATTGCCGGCCGTGCGGACGGTCATGGCAACGCGGCCGCCATCGGCTTCGATCCGCCCGCTGTTTTCAAGAAGCGCTTGTTCCAGATCGCCGTTGACGGCAATCTCGACAAGATTATCGCCGAACAGATCGATTGTGACCTGATCGCCTGCCGCCATTTCCACGCGGCCAAGGCGCGCCTGTATCACGCCGTTATTAACAGCATACGGCGCGACCAGCGCAACCAGCCCGCCTTCTTTGGCGGTGATTGTGCCGTTATTGACGACGCTTCCATCCGTGCCGACACCGCTTAGCGTCAGCGTATTGCTCCCGCTCATGACATCCGCAGTAGAAACATCCCCTGTCGAGGCGATGATGCCGCCGACATCAATGATCGCGCCGGTTCCGACAAAAACGCCGTTCGGATCCAGAACCATCACCTGTCCGTTGGATTTGAGTGTGCCGAGGATTTGCGTCGGGTCGGCACCGCCTCCGGTCACGCGGTTCACAGCCAGAGAATCTGTTCCGGGCTGGAAAAACTCCGTGGTGGCATCTTCCCCGATATTAAAACTGTTCCATTCGATGACGGCGCGGTTTGAGTTTTGATGGATATGCAGTTGCCCCGCAGCGGGGCTGTCAATGGTTGCGCTGCCGCCGACAACCGTTCCGCCTGTCGGCGTGTCCAGATTTCCGACATTCTGTGCGGTTGCCGAAACGGCAAAGCCGCTGAGCGCGAGAGAAAAAATCCCTGCAACGGCCAGACGCGAAACATTTGTCCGCAATCCGCGCAAAAATCTTTTTTGTTCCCCTTGGTGCCGCATTTTGGAATCACCCGCTCAATTTTTTTTATCGGCTGTTTTGCTGTTTTCGGCTTTTTTGCGGTGTCCGCATAATCATTATTTGTTATTTGCGATTCGTGCAAAGCCGAGCATGGAGCACACATCGCCCCATATTTCCATAATATACAAAACAGATTAAGATATTGAAAAATTTAACGGTAATTTGTCTAAAATTGTATGGATTGGGGCAGGAGGTCTGCGTATCAATCTTCAAACAGCATCATGCGCAATATACCCGGCGCAAGCGTGGCCAGCGGGTTGACCATCACTTCGACCCGGTCTTTCGGGCCGCGAATTGTATAGGTGGCGGCAAAAACGCTGCCGGATCCGCCGGTCAGAAGCGTACCGATCACAGGAATTCCGCCGACGATTTTGTTCAGAATTGCGGCCGGAACGATTGTTCCGCTGATATTGAGCATGTCATTGGTACGGTCGATATCGCCTTCGAATGTCAGGCCGAGCGAAGCGCCGGATGTCCGGCCGTTTTTGACGGTGACAACTTCGGATATCTGTGTGTGACCGTCTCCCGCAAATTGTTTGATCCATGTAAAATCGGCGCGCATGCGTGAAAAATTCATGCCGTCGCCCGTCATCAGATCCTGCAGCCCGCCCGGGGAAAAGGCGTTCAGTAGCCGCGCCAGAACCGGCATATCGACAACGGCAAAATTGCTCAGCTCTGCGCGGCCGTGAATATCGTATTTGCCGCCGCCCTGTACGGGGACACCGCGAATGACAAGGCGGCCGCCGCGAATGGAATGCATAATGCCCAGCGCAGAGAGCGCCGCGCCGGCATTGTCAGCCTCAAAACGCATACCGTAACCGCCGTCCTGCGGGAAAAACCGGTAATGGATTTCGCCTTCTCCGGCAATACCGTCGATTTCAAGCTGGTCGGTTATACCGTTTTTGTTCTTGCGCAGGAAAAGTTTGATTTCGTCGATATGTTTGTCGGAGGTAAGAGAGAGGCGGGCGGCATCAATCCGCATTTCATACGGGCGCCCGGTTTTCGGCTGTCCGGTTTTATCTTTGTCTTTTTCATCGGGAAGAAAAGCAGCGGCATTGATGTAGGGGCCTTTGATCCGGATGCGCGGGAGCTCGCTGTCAGCCTGCCGGATTTCAGCGGAAAACTGCGTGTCTCCCATTTGAAAATTACGGATATCGGCGGAGGAAATTGCGGCCGAGCCGTCATTTTTGCGCGACAGGGAAATTTCACCTTCAACACGCAATCCGGGCAGGTCGACGGTCAGTCCGGTTATGCGTTCCGGCTGTCTGTGCCGGTTTAAATGGACAAACATGCCGACTGTTCCGGATTTTTCGCGCGATTTTGTATAGCGCAGTGCGGGAATGGCGATTTCCGCAGCCGTGACATTCGCGGCCAGTGTTACGGTGCTGTTTTCTGTGCCGTGCATGCGCGTATAGGTAAATTCCGTCGGCAGTTCGGGGAAAAACATTTCCAGATGTTCGGGGGGCAGGTCGAAATAGTGGCGCAGCATCGGTGCAGTCAGCCCGATATGCCCCGAAATACGGTGCTGCGCATTTCCCGTATCTTTGAAATTATTGTCCCATGTGAAGCGTACCGGCGCTTCGCCGAGAATGCCGTTGCCCTCCAAAGCCATTGCACGGCTGTCAACGGATAGTGTGAACACGCCCTGTGTCAGGTCGTAATCATCCAGAAATCCGGGAATATGAACATCCTCAAGCTGTGCATTGGCGCTCAGTTCCACATCGCCGAAACCCAGTCCCGGCTTGAGCGGAAAGGACAGAACCATGTCGATATTGGCGCGACCGCCGGTTTTTTCCGTATCGAAATTGAACATTTGCGTGAATTCCAGCGGCTTTTGTCCCAGAACCGTCAAGGCCGTACCGACGGGACCCGACAATCCGGCTTCGATGCGAATATTCGGTTTTCCGGTTATATCGCTGATGCGGATGACGGCGTTTTTGACCGGCAGATCACGCAGCATGCCGCCTTCGGTATGGATAATGAATTCATCTTGTGTAAAAGCTGCACGCCCGCGGACATTGCGGATGACGGAGAGGTCCGGTAGGTAATCGACGGTGATGCCGCTGAATGTGATCTCTCCCGCGACACTGTCAATTGCGGCAAGGGGGATGCCGCCGTTTTCGCCGGAGCGCAACTCTCCCGACAGTCGCAATTCCGCATGGTCGGCCGTACCGCGCGACAGATGCTGCGTGACCCATTCATAGGCATCCGGCTCCAGTGCGGACGGCCAGTAATCTTTCAGAACATCGACGGCAAGGTTTTCCAGCAGGGCGTTGATGTAAAAACCGCTCTCTGTTTCGGTATCTTCGGAAAAGGATATCTGGCCGTTCAAACTTCCCCGCGCCTCTTCGGAAAAGGAGAATTCCAACTGGCGGACATCAATTTTTCCGTTTGGGGCATCGTAATGAAACACGCCTTTTATATCGCGGAGTTCTTTGGGATTATCGTAAATGTTTTCGGTGATCAATTCCGCATATGCGCTGCGGATTTCCACCAATGCGGCATCAGGCTCCAGGCTGTCATCAAAATAAAGATCTATTTTTCCCCGTAAATCCGCATTCAGAGCGGAAAGGGCGGGGATGTCCGGAAAATGCGGTGCAGCGGCGCGGGGATTGACCCCCTCAAAAAACACTGTAATGCGCAACTGATTCTCGGCAAGGCTGTAGTAAAAGTTCAACTCTGTGTTTGTAAAGGCTGCGGAGGCGGTGCTCTCTCTCTCCTGCTCGCTGTCCAGCGTAATGTCGGCGCGCAGACTGCCGGTCAGAACGCCCTGACCGCGCACCAGAAACAGATCGACGGCAGAGCCCTGCCATGACGTACCGCTTGTTGCGTCATGGAAAGAAATATCGGTATTTTTCAGACTGACGGTTTTCAGCTTGTCGAAGGCAACGATTTTGCGCGGATCAAAGCGCGGCGGGGTATCGGTCTCATCCTGCGCGGCCTCCGTATAAGCGGTATAGGTATAATCTTCCGCTTCGCCGGCCTCTTTCGGGCGGAAGCTGAGGCTGAATGCGCCGTCTTCCGTGCGGGTGACGCGCAAGGCCAGCCCTTCCAGCATCAGTGTTTTGATTTTCAGTTGCCCCAGCAACAAGTCGCGTTTGGAGATTTCAACGGCGCTTTCCTTCAGGATAAAGGCCGGTTCGGGGTCGCTTTCGTAAAGATGCAGGTCGCGGATATGCAGCACGATCGAGGCATCACGCGGTGTCCATACCAGCGCTGTGCTGCCGATTTCAATGCGCATGTCGGGAAAATTATCCTGAAAGGCTTTTTCCAGATGCGGTGCGGCAAAGTCAAGCGGGACAGGCCCTTGCGCCAGCTTCCAGTTGACAAAGGCCAAAGCAAAAACAATTACTGTGACGGCAATGACCAGCGTTTCGCGCAGACAGTGCCCGCAAAAGGCGGAGAAACGCCAGAAAACACCGGGTTTCTGTTTTTCCGGAGCGTCTGTTTCGGCCTTTTTCTTTTCTGTTTTGGGCGGACGGGCACGCAGAGATTTCGTCCGTTTTTCTTCGGAGACGGGCGGGTCGGTTTTGTCTGTGTGTTCCTGATTCATAAAGAAAACATTGCGCAATCCGCGCATTTATATTTTGTTTCAATTCTTTCCATTATGGCGCTACCATGCGTTTCAGGAAAGAGTTTTCTGTGTTTTTCTGTTTCCGGCCGCCGTACCGATTTGTCGTGCAATATCCCGGTAGAGTGTTTTAAACGGGCTGGTTTTTCTCCAGAAAAGCCCGATACTCCGGCTGGGCGGCGGCGTATTGATCAAGGGGCGGTAAATAATGTCGTTTTGCTCCTGCCGGGGAACGGCCAGTTCCGGCACCAGTGTTACGCCCAGCCCCGCTGCGACCATCTGGCGTAGCGTCTCGATACTGGTGGCGCGGAATGTGTTGAATTTTTGTGCGCCGACCCATGAACAGACTTCCATCGTCTGTCCGGACAGGCAGTGGCCATCCTCCAGCAGCAGCAAGTCTTCCTCTGCCAGCATTTGCAAGGGAACGGCTTCCATCTGTGTCAGCGGATGGGACGGAGGCAGCGCCAGATAAAACGGCTCTTCAAACAGAATTTCATATTCAAAAACATCTTCCTCCGCAGGCAGAGCCAGCAAAGCCGTATCCAGCCGCCCGTCTTTTAACTGCGCAATCAGGTTTTCGGTTTTTTCCTCTGTCAAAAAAATCTGCATTTTGGGGAAGCTTTGCCGCAGCACAGGAACGGCAAGCGGAAAAATGAAGGGTGCAAGCGTTGGAAAAGCGCCGAGCTTCAATTGACCCTGTTCGGGAGCCTGCATATTGCGTGCCGTATCTTTCAGCCGTTCGGCGGCATCGACGATTTCCTGCGCTTTTGCAACAATGCTGCGGCCGTATTCGGTCAGCATCACGTTTTTGTTGTCGCGTTCGAAAATTTTGACACCCAGATAATCCTCAAGTTTTTTGACCTGCGCGCTCAGCGTCGGCTGTGAGACATTGCACAATTGCGAAGCTTTGCCGAAATGCTGCGTTTTGGCCACAGCAACGATATATTCAAGATCGCGTAAATTCATTGTTAATTTTTCCGGCTTATGATTTTCGATGTTACCAGACCAGTATAATACAGACGATAGTTAAAATCTATCGATTTTATACAAACAATCAATTTTAACTATCGTCTTTCCCGTGCTAGGTTGGGAATATAAACGATTTTAGAAATTGTAACGGCTTACAACAAAAACTAAGGAGAAAAACTATGCTTGGTGTTGGACAGAAACTTCCCGAATTTTC
>SKHU01000050.1 GCA_007116755.1 Alphaproteobacteria bacterium | reverse complement strand
TCATCTTGAGCGAAGCGAAAGATCTTTTCTTAATTACCGGAAGATTCTTCGCCTGCGGCTCAGAATGACAGGCCGGTTTCCAGAGTATCTCCAGCTTACATAGTAGCGCATTCCTTCGAAAACGGGAATCCAGAAACATTTTTAAAAGCTGGACTCCTGCTTTCGCAGGAGATCGCACAAGGGTGCATAACACTTTATTTATTCAGCGGGTTAGCCATTACCGTTTCGGTTTTTTGGCCTGTTTTTTGACTTGTTTTTTGACTGTGCGGGGATTTTTGCCGTTTTCAGCTTTCACAACCTGTTTTTCCGGCTGTTTTTCCTGTTTTTCCGCCGCAACGTTGAACGGGTTTTTGCGGATTTTCTCGGGCTTGTCTCCGCCCAGCGCATGCCAGACGGCGCTATAGGCTTTTTTGATATCGCTGTATTCGTCATTGCCGAGCTTTTTCAACTCATCCTGAATATCCTTGTACAGACGCGGCGCATACTCGCCCAGAACCTCGATACTGCGGGCGATGCGCTCCAGATGCAGATAGAAAATCTCCCGCGCCTCGTAATCCTCGCGGATTTCCTGAAAACGCTCCGAATCCGGCGACACGCTGCACAGCTCTTTCAGACTGCGGATGCATTCTTTCATATTCGTCTGCTCATAAGCGTACAGATCGCGCGGATCTTTCGGCTTGGGCGCATCGGCACAGCGCCGGAACATCTCAAGCGTATTGACGCTTTTCAGATGCTCGTTCAAACGTTCGGGTCTGCGGTGAAACATGCGCTTTTTCCTCTCTATAGCATCAAATATCACGTGTGACGGACATCCGAAGATTAACCATAAAATATGACTATGTCAATAACCGATATGCGGAGATACGAAAGTTACGGCCATTCCTCGCCTGCCCTCCGCCCCATTGACAAAATTATGAAAATATATTATTAAGTAACCGATAGATTTATTCTGTTTTCACCATCCGGCGGGAAAGTAAAAATATGGCACAAGAGCCTCTGCGTAAAAAATTTGCAAAAAAGGCGGATAACGGCTTCGGCCTGACCGCCACAGTTTTGAGCGGCATGCTGGCTGTTGGCGGCGGCACATTTGCGCTGACCGGCGATAAAATCGATCTGGATCATACCGAACAGCGTCAGGAGGTTCTGCAGATTCTCGATGAGCGGCTCGACCGCCTTGCGACGCTGAAAGGCCAGACACAGGATTTGCAGCGGCAATTCGATATCGCCGCGCTGAACAATAATATTTCCGAGCGCAACCGGCTGTCCGAACAAATCGACCGCAACACGCGGCATGTGCGCTGGCTGGCGCAGGAATACGCCTCTGTCATGCTGCGTACGGATGCGATCCATGAAGGCGATTTCAAAGATTATGCGCAAAGATTCCAGGAGGCGGGTCTGGATCGCAAGACAGCAATTATCATTAACCCGCGCTATGCGCAGTGGCGCGATCAGGCGCGGGAAAACCTGCCGATGAACCCCGGATTTCATGACTATCTCGCCATGTCAAAGGATATGCAAACGCGTCATGGAGACAGCTATGGGTTGGCGGCGTTTCTTGCTTTTTTCTCCATTTTTCCATCGCTGTTTCTCGCAGCCACTCTTGGCGGAAATTTGATGGATCGCTGGAAAAAACTGCCCGACCGCCCCGGCCGCCCGCAAAAAAACGGCGGCGGGTTGAAAAACCTGCTGCCCGGCCGCAAACCGAAACCGAAACACTGACATGAAACCAAGCACGTTCCGCAGATTAGTCAATTTATGGCCGCCTTTTGTCGGGGCGGGGATTTCCGTCAAACATATCAACGACGATTTCTCCGCCGTCGATGTCGAATTGAAAATGCGGTTTTATAATAAAAACTATGTCGGCACACATTTCGGCGGCAGTATGTGCGCGATGACCGACCCGTTTTATATGCTGATTTTGATGAAACAGCTTGGCGAGGATTACATCGTCTGGGACAAATCGACCAAAATAGATTTTAAAAAACCGGGGAAAGGCACGCTGACGGCGCATTTCAACATCAGCAAAACGCAGGTCAAATCCATCAAGGCAGCCGCAGATAAAAACCGCAAGACCGAGCCGAAATTCACCGTTGATATCCGCGATGCGGCGGGCGATGTTGTCGCCTCCGTCGAAAAGACGCTGTATGTACGCCGCAAAAACGCCGCAAAACCCTAGCGGATGATTTAGCGGATGAGAAAGAAGTAAACCGCCAGAACAAAGGCCGTCCACATAACCAGCACGAAAGAAATCGCGCCGATTTTCATACCGCGCGTGATCTGTATGTCCGCATCCACGGCTTTTTGCCTGAGTTCCTGCAATATTTCAGGCGGCACCGCTTTGTAAAGGAAATAGGCGGCGGGCACCAGCAGGATAATATCGTCCAGATAGCCGATCACCGGAATAAAATCGGGGATCAGATCAACAGGGCTGACCGCATAGGCGATAATACACAGCGCAAAAATCTGAAGGCCTTTGGACAGGCGTGGATCCTTGCCGATCAGATAAATCGTCACCAGATCATGTTTGATGCGCGTCAGAAGCTGTTTGATACGCCCCGGTTTTTTCCCGTCCTGCGCCGCTTCTTCAGATTGTTCTGCAGGTTTTTCTTCCGG
>SKHU01000027.1 GCA_007116755.1 Alphaproteobacteria bacterium | reverse complement strand
ATTCCTGCATCATCTCTTTATTCGGCACATTGTCGGGCACTTTGCGCAGCCCGTCCATATCGTCGGAAAAACAGATCAGCTTTGTCGGGATATCCGGCGCCAGCGTTTCAAACGCGTGTTTGACCATCGAGGTGCGGCAGACCTCACCGAATGTGCCGATATGCGGCAGGCCGGAGGGGCCGTAGCCCGTTTCAAACAGCACATAGCCTTTTTCCGGCGTTTTGCCGCCGATGCGTTTCAAAAGCCGCCGCGCCTCTTCAAAAGGCCAGGCGCGCGCGTCTTTTGCAAATTCGCTCAAATTATGTGCTGTCATTTTTTTACCCTGTCTGTTTTATCTGTTGATTGTCCCTCACCATATCGCGGTGTGCGATTCCCGCATCCATATACACCTCTCCGACAGCCGCAAAGCCGAGCGACTCATAAAACGGAATGGCATGGCACTGGCTGCCGAGCTTCAGCCTTGCAATATCGCGCCTTTCCGCCATTTTTTCAATAATAAATATCATGATGCCGCGGCCGATGCCTTTGCCGCGCGCCTCCTCCAGCACGGCGACGCGCTCGATTTTCGCAATATCCTCCAGAATGCGAATCCGCGCCGTGCCGAGAATATTGCCGTTTTCTTCCGCCAGAACATGCAGCGCCGCATCGTCCAGCCCGTCAATCTCCAGATCCTCCGGCACGTTCTGCCCGTCGATAAAAACGCGGCGGCGCACAAAAAAACATGCCTTATGCTCTTGATCCGTCTCCGCATATCTGTATGCTACCCTCGTCGGTGTCATAATTTTCTCCGCTTAAAAATAACAAAAAACAAAAATCAGGGTTATACGCTATCATGGAACAACTGCAGAATTTTAAACAGCTGTTTTTCGATGTCTGGAATGCCGAGGCGCTGGGAGCGGATGTCGGCACATGGGTCACCGTTGTGATGATTTTCCTGTTTTTCGTGATGCTGCGCGGGTTGTTTACACGTTATGTATTTGCGAAAATCTCCGCATGGACGGAAAACACCAAGACCGATCTGGACAATAAAATTTTCAAGGCCGTTGAAAAACCCGTCAGTCTGATACCGATTGTGATCGGGTTGTTTATCGCCACAATGTATCTCGACCCCGAGGGCAATCTGGCCAAGCTGATCTATAACGTCGAATTGTCGCTGATTGCGATTGTGCTGTTCTGGTCGCTGTATAACGCGATGGACCCGCTGGCGCAGGGCATGAACCGGCTGGAAAAACTCTTTTCCAAACCGATGGTCTCATGGCTGCGCAAGGGGATCAAATTTCTGATCTGCTTTATCGGAATTGCCACGGTGCTGGAAATCTGGGGCGTGCAGGTTGCACCGATTCTCGCCGGTCTGGGGCTGTTCGGCGTTGCCGTGGCGCTGGGGGCGCAGGACATGTTTAAAAACCTGATTGCGGGGCTGACGATTATTGCCGAAAAGCGCTTTCAGCCCGGCGACTGGATTCTGGTGGACGGCGTTGTCGAAGGCACGGTCGAGGATATCGGCTTCCGCTCCACGCAGGTGCGGCGTTTTGACCTTTCGCCCGTGCATGTCCCGAACGGGCGGCTGTCCGACAGCGCCGTGACGAATTTCAGCGCCATGAAATTCCGCCGCATCTATTGGAAGATCGGCGTGACCTACAACACATCCATCGACCAGTTGAAAGACATCCGAGGCGGCATAGAAAACTATATTCTGGAGAATGACGCATTTGTCCGCCCTGACGAGGCGGCGACGTTCGTGCGCATCGACAGTTTCAACGACAGCTCCATCGACATTATGCTGTATTGTTTTACGCGCAGCATCAAATGGGGTGAATGGCTGGAGATCAAGGAAAATCTGGCCTATCGCATCAAAGAGGTTGTCGAGGGCGCAGGGTCAAGCTTTGCCTTCCCCAGCCAGTCGCTGTATGTCGAGGCACTGCCCGGCGATGGGCCGGAAGTCTATATCCCGCCTGCCAAAACCCCGCAACGCGGCAAAAAAACCGGCGGCAAGAAAACCAAAAGCTGACCGCCCCCATTCTCCGCCGTGGCCGGTCTTGCCCCCTATCCGGCCTATTAAACCGCAGAGGCGCAGAGTACGCAGAGATTTTTATCTGTCATTGCGAGGAGCGACAGCGACGCGGCAATCCAAATTTTTTTCGACACGCTGAACTTATTTTAGGGATCACACCTCCATCCTCTCAGAATTTCACCGAAAGAATCTAACATCCCTTTATCCCATAAAGCTGCCACAGCAGCACAAGCTATAACCAAAGTGAGATACGTTATTCTTCTTTGTATATCAATATTTTCTTGATGACGCCGCTCTTCTAAATCAGCATCTTCTAAGCTCTTCAGAGCTAGCCCCGTAACTTTATAATGGTGCCCACTTCCTCCAATTCTCTCGATTTCCTTTGTCTCCACAAAAGAAGCGAGGAATAATTTTAACTTGTCATGCAATTCATCAAAAAAAGCGCAAAAAAAGCGGCAAAAAAATCGGGCAAAAAAAGCGGGGCAAAAAAAGCGGGACACAATACAATTAATTTCTCGCAATCGCAACAGGAGCCGGATTGACACAAACGGCGCAAAGTTTAATTCTTAAGATGAATTATATAATGAGTTGGAGAAATGAAATTT
>SKHU01000063.1 GCA_007116755.1 Alphaproteobacteria bacterium | reverse complement strand
TTCGGAAATTCGGAAAACATACGTGTCAGACGCACCATCGGCGTATTGCCGATCGCATCGGTCACGCTGTCATAAACGGGGGGAAGGTTGCTGTTTTTATTGTCGGAGTTATCGGAATTATACGGCCCTTCGGCCATCATGCCGGATTCGTCTTCGGGTTGGGGAAAATTTACAATCGTCATTTTTTTGCCTCCAGAAATTTCTGCTTAAACTTAGGGCGGCAGGGAAGATTCGTCACGTTTTTTTTGAAGGGGTGGAGCGTCTCTGTAAAAAAACCGCCTCTTTTCACCAATATCAAAAACCTTAATGTCAAAAACCTTCCTGCCGCATTTAAAACCATACCGGTTTTACGGTCGTCTTTTGTCAAAGATCAACAACAACAAAAAAATTGCCGGCGGTGGTCAGACATTTTTAAACTCAGCCTTTTTGCTTCATCGCGGTTTTACACATGCGGAGAATCATTTATTCCACAAGATTACATAAAAGTCCAGAAAATTTTCACTCCATCAGGTTAGGTTATGTGCTTAAAACCATGAAATATGATACAATGGGGGAGATATATAATAAAAAAAGAAACGCTGCCAATAGGAGACGTGAATGAGAACGGAGAATTTTACACAAAAATTTTGTTTGGCCTGGCACACCGTAAAAACCGGGGTTTTTTGTACCGTTTTTGTTTTGTGTCTGACGCTATCGTTTCCGAATCAGGCCACAGCACAGTTGATGACCTGTGCATTTCATGTTCAGGGGGACCGTCAAAGCATGTTCCGCACCGGCCGTATTGAGGGGAACTTCCCGATTTCCCGATCCATGAATATGCGCGAGGGGGAAACCTATGGTTACGGTCAGGTGAACCGGCTTTTGGGAGATATTATCATTTACGACGGCGTATCCTATATTGCCGTGCCGGGGATTGCCGGTGTTGAAGTGACGCAGCGCGATGATCTGAACGCGCTGTTTCTGGCCTACGGTGCCAGCAGAGTCTGGAGCGAAATTCCGCTTGAGCGCGATTTTGAAGGTCTGCGCGAGGTGGAAAACTTTATTGCCGACATGGCCGAAGAATTAAATATGGATATGAGTCAAATGTTCCTGTTCCGTATCGAAGGGGAAGCAAAATATCTCCGTTTTTCTGCCATTCATCATGATCCGGCCGATACCAGCCGTCACACGCTGGGTCGGCATGAGGTTGCCAAACGCTATTTCACGCTGAAAAACGAGCCCGTAAAAATCATCGGCGCGTGGTCAAGTGAGGAAAACTGGGGACGCTATACCGCCCGCAGCGAACATATACGTATGTATTTCATCAATGAAAACGGCGACAAGGCCGGACATATCCATGATATTCGTCTGGAAGAAAACGCAAATCTTTACTGGCCGAATTGCTGATCGGTTATCACTGGTGATATCCTTCAGGAATCCGCCGCTTTAGGTAATGAGAGGCCGCATCGAAGAGTTCTTCTTCATGTCTGCGAAAATAATGAGGCGCGACAAATAACAACTCTTTCTTCACATCGCTGTTTTTGCTGTCATGCCGATTTTGCGTATGCAGTACGTACAGATATCGGTAAGAATCCGGCTTGTAGCCCGTTACTTTCCATGACACCAGAGATTTCCACGAAATATCCACATACAACCTGTCGTGCTTCAGGTGGAAGTTCCGACCATCCTCGTCCAGAAGACCGGCAAATATCCGGATTCCGTCCATGGACAAGATCAACTCACGACCATAAACTTCCGGGACAAGAGCAAGAGTTTTCCCTGCGCTTTGCCAGCTTCGGTAAAAACTGGTCAGAAACAGCCATGAAATCAAAGGACCCATTGCAAGACCCGCCAGCGTTAGAAAGACGGCCATAGCGGTTTCGTCGATACCGTAAGGCGGCTGTTCGTGCCAGATATAGGCCAGTCCGGCAATTATACCGACACCGTAAGCAACCCAAAACGGAAAAGTCAGCAGAAAAATATATTTGTTGCGAATTTGCTGTTTCTTTAAATCTTCAGCCAGACCTATTGCAGAAAAAAACCAGACATCTTTCTCTCTGGAAACTCCAGCCACCGGATATGAGACCGAAGCGATTTGCAACGGTTGATTAAAATAAGAAATTAAAACCAGTGCCAAAGCATTGCCGAGAATAAACAAAAACAGAAAAATCGGGAGAGTGTGCAGTACTTCGCTCGAATTCATCGGATGCCGGTAGAAAAATCCAACCGTTTCGAACAACGCCCAGCCGTTCATCATAACAAGTACAGTGATGAGTACACGCCGCTTTTTTTTGGCCAGTTCCTTTTTCTCTTCGGGGGAATCAGCCATAACGCTCAGACCTGCAGGATGTCCTTTTCTTTCTCTGCCAGTGTCGAGTCGATTTTGGCGACCCATTTATCGGTGAGTTTCTGCACTTCGTTTTCCAGGCGTTTTTGCTCGTCCTCGGAAATATCGCCGTCTTTCTCCATATCGCGTGCGGCTTCCATACCGTCGCGGCGCACGTTGCGCACGGCGGTGCGGGCCTGTTCGGCATATTGTGCGGCGACTTTCACCAGCTCTTTGCGGCGCTCCTCCGACAGATCGGGCAGCGAGACGCGCACCAGATTGCCGTCCGATTGCGGATTCAGACCCAGCCCCGCATTGGAGATGCCTTTTTCCACAGCCTTGACCAGCCCCGCATCCCAGACCTGCACGGTCAAAAGCCGTGCTTCCGGCGCGCCGACCGTACCGACCTGATTAAGCGGCATGCGCGAGCCGTAGGCCTCGACCGTAACGCTTTCCAAAAGCGCCGTTGAGGCGCGTCCCGTGCGCAGCCCGCCCATATCTTTCATCATCGCGTCATACGCGCCCTGCATGCGGCGGTCGATGTCTTTCATATCCAGTTCAGCCATTTTGTACCTCCCGTGTATTTCCCGTGCCGTCCGTTGCGGCGGCATCGTCAACCAGTGTAAATGCGCCCTTACCCTGCAATACACCGGAAAAATTGCCGGGTTTGGCGATAGAAAATACGATGACGGGAATATGGTTTTCCCGTGCCAGTGAAATCGCCGCCGCGTCCATAACGCGCAAATCGCGCGACAGCACATCATGATGCGTCAAACGCTCATAGCGTGTTGCCGACGGGTCTTTTTTCGGATCGGCGGTGTAAACGCCGTCCACCTTCGTCCCTTTTAAAAGGGCGTTGCAGCCCATCTCCGAAGCGCGCAGCGCCGCGGCCGTATCGGTTGTGAAAAACGGATTTCCCGTACCCGCGGCGAAAATCACCACACGGCCTTTTTCAATATGGCGGATGGCGCGGCGGCGAATATAAGGCTCGCACACTGTGGACATCGGAATGGCCGACTGCACGCGCGTATCCACGCCGATCTGCTCCAGCGCGTTTTGCAGCGCCAGACAGTTGATCACCGTGGCCAGCATGCCCATATAATCGGCTGTTGATCTGTCCATCCCTTCGGAGGCACCCATCACGCCGCGGAAAATATTGCCTGCGCCGATAACGATACAGACCTCCGTACCCAGCGAGACGGCTTCCTGAATGTCGCCCGCAACGCGTTTGACAACAGCGGGATCAAGGCCGTATTCGCCATCCCCCATCAACGCCTCGCCCGAGAGTTTCAGCAAAACACGTTTATATCGCGATCCCATGTTTTTTCCTTTTGTTTTTAACGCCGTTTTTTGTGTTTTAACGCCCCCCATTATAATTATTCCGCCACGAATTCACAGAGAAAATTTTAAGGTCATATTGAGATTGCACAGGGGCGGCGGCTGTATTATAGTCGCGGCATGAAAAAAAGCGCCCCAAAAAACGCTGAAGGAAACGCCAAAACCGCGGCGGAAGCCTTTCCGCATCTGCAGGCCGTATGGAACTGGAAAAAACTTTTCTGGTGCCATTTTGCCGCCGTGGTGCTGTTGATAACGTGGAACGGCGGTCCGGTGCGCGAAATATGGGATGCGGCCGATGCCGCCCTTTATTACGCGATGAACGGATTTGCCGTTTCGGGCGAGGCGGTTTCCCGCGCCATCGCCTTTGCCAATACCAACCAATACGACAAGCTTGCCACGCTGGTACTGGTCGGCGTTCTGGCCTCTTATGCGGCATTGGGTCGCAATGCGCGTTTTGACTGGCGGCTGGCCGGTGTTTTTATCGTCGGGCTTTTGATGCTGGTGACGGTGTACGGGCGGCGCAAAATCGGCATTTTTGAATATCAGCTGCGCCCGACCCCCTCGCTGGTGCTGGAACCGTTTCATGATCTCAGCCTGATGTTCCCCGATCTGCGCGTCAAAACCTCCGCCTCGACCAGCTTTCCGAGCAATCACGGCAATGCCTGCATGATTTTCCTGCTGCTGTTCTGGACGCTGGCGCGCAAATATTGGGGGTTGTTCACATTGGCGATTCTGCCGTTTTTCATGCTGCCGCGCATGTTTGCAGGGGCGCATTGGCTGTCCGATCTGGCCGTCGGCAGCCTGTCCTATTCGCTCGTGATTTTCGCATGGGTTGTTTATACCCCGTTTCTTGAACGCGCGATTACGTTTGTGCACAAACCTTTTGCGCTGGCATTTGCGTTGTTAAAAAAACTGGTCGCCGGAAAAACCGGAAAGGAAAGCGCGATAAAATAATGAAATTCCGTTTGCAAAAAACTTTCCCGCAAAAGGATTTTCCGCTGCTCTCGCGGGAGTGGCGCTGGCGGCAATTTGCCTTGTGCCATCTTGCTGCGGTTTTGCTTATCATCAGCTTTCTGCCCGGCTCGCCGCTGCGCGGAATGTGGGATGCGATTGACGCATGGGGATTTCATGTGCTGAACGGCTCCGTTGCCGGCGGAGGCCTATGGGCGGAGGCCGCGGCCTTTGCCAATACAAAACTTTTCGATGTTATCTCCACCGCCATTCTGGTTTTGCTGCTGCTCTCTTACGGATTTTTCGGACAGCACGGCAATTTTGCATGGCGCATGAGCGGCGTGGTGTTTCTGGGGCTGTATATGCTGATTCTGGTCTACGGGCGGCGCAAGCTGGGCATCGGCGAATTCGACCGCCTCAGCCCGTCGCTGGTGCTGGAGCCGTTTTTCGATCTGGACGCGATGTTTGAGGATATGCGCGTTAAAACCCGCGCAGGCAACAGTTTCCCCGGCGATCATGCCAATGCCTGTATGGTTTTCGTGCCGCTGCTCTGGATGCTGGGGCGCAAATATTGGGGGTTGGCGGCACTGGCGCTGGCACCGTTCTTTATGATGCCGCGGCTGATCGGCGGCGCACACTGGCTGAGTGATGCGCTGGTCGGCGGTACGGTTTTTGCGCTGCTTATTGTTTCATGGGCGGTTTATACGCCGCTTTTCGTCAAGGGCACGTCTGCCCTGCATGTTCCCGCCATGTGGAAATTGAAAACCCTTGAAAAATGCTGGAACGCCGTTTTCCGCCGCACGGAGAAAAAAAGCGGCCATTCTTGACTTTTTATACATTCTTCCGCTATATAATGGGGTATAAGGCGCGACTTTTGAAGAAAGCGCGCACTGTTGAAACCTGACGAAATGAAAAGGACTTGATCCCATGGGACAAGTACCAAAGACACAAGTGCCGGAAGCACAAACGCCGGATTACCTCATTATCGGCAATGGCCGCCTTGCGCGGCATATTCTGCATTATTTCTCCCTTTTAAATATTCAGGCAGCGCATTGGTATCGCGGTATGGAATCCGCAATTCCGGAGGCAAAGCGCTATCTGGTGCTGATTTCCGATAATGCGATCGAGGAATTTATTGCCGAAAATCTGCGGGACAAAACAGGCATAAAAATTCACTGTTCGGGCGCGCTGACCACCCCGCTTGCCGTTGGTGCGCATCCGCTGACCACTTTTTCCCTCGATCTTTACACATCTGAAAAATACAAAGAGATTTTCTTCATTCTGGATGAAAACGCGCCGGATTTTGCGGAGCTCCTCCCCGGCCTGTCCAATCCCCATGCGCGGCTTGATCCGGCGCTGAAGGCAAAATATCACGCGCATTGCGTGATGGCCGCCAATTACAGCTGTCTGTTATGGCAGAAACTGTTTCGCGGTTTTGAAAATGAATTCCGCCTGCCGCCCGAAGCTGCGTTTCCGCTGCTGCAGCAGCAGACAGAAAATATCCTGCGCGACTGGAAAAACGCGCTGACCGGCCCGCTGGCGCGGGGCGATACGGCAACGATCAGCCGCAATCTCGACGCGCTTGAAGGCGATGCCTATCGCAATATCTACCAAACATTCGTTGACAGCTACGGAAAGGAAACATCATGCTGAGCATTCTCGATTTCACAAAGAAAAAACGCAAAGGTGAGAAAATCACAATGATCACCTGTTACGATTACACCAGCGCAGTGCTGACCGGCAAAACCGGTGTGGACTGCATTCTGGTCGGCGACAGTCTGGCCATGACGATGCACGGATTTGAAACCACAGTCTCCGCAACAACAGAGATGATGGCGCTGCATATTGCCGCCGTTGCACGCGGGGCAACGGACAAATTCATCATCGGCGATATGCCGTTTTTATCCTATCGCAAGGCGCTGTCGGACAATATGGACGCGGTGCAGCAGATCATGCAGGCGGGCGCCCATGCCGTCAAGCTGGAAGGCACGGCTGGCAATGTCGGATTTATCCGTCATCTGGTGGATAGCGGCGTACCGGTGATGGGGCATATCGGGCTGACGCCGCAATTCGTGCATCAGCTCGGCGGCTATCGCGTACAGGGGCGTGATGACAAGGCGGCCAAACAGCTGCTGCAGGATGCGAAGGCGCTGGAGGAAGCGGGTTGTTTCGCGCTGGTCATGGAATGCGTGCCCGCGCCGCTGGCAAAAAAAATCACCGAAAGCGTCGGCATCGCCACAATCGGTATCGGCGCAGGCGCGGATACGGACGGTCAGGTGCTGGTGTTTCAGGATCTGCTCGGCCTTAACACCGAATTCCGCCCCAAATTCGTCAAACAATATCTCGGCGGCGCGGATCTGGTGACAGGCGCGATTGATTCTTATGTCGAGGAGGTCAAAACAGGAGTATTCCCCGATGCCGCATACAGTTTCGACGCCGCAAAGCTGGCGCAGCCTGCATAAGCGGATTTCCGGCACGCTCGGCTTTGTGCCGACAATGGGCAATCTGCATGCGGGGCATCTCGACCTCGTGCGCCGTGCGCTGGATGAGAACGACCATGTGCTGGTCAGTATTTTTGTCAATCCGACGCAGTTCAATCAGCAATCGGATTTTGATGCCTACGCCCGTACGTTTGAAGAGGATTGCGCAAAACTTGACGCTTTGCAGGATGCAGAAAAGCGGCTGTACGTGTTTGCGCCGCAGGAAAAACATATCTATCCCGACGGCTATGCCGTCAAGGTGCTGGAGGCGGAAGATTCGGAGGTGCTGGAGGGCAAATTCCGCCCCGGCCATTTTACCGGCATGCTGACCGTGGTTTTGAAACTTCTGAATATTGCCGATGCGACCCGCGCCTATTTCGGGGAAAAGGATTTTCAGCAGCTTCTTCTTGTGCGGAAAATGGCCGAATCGCTGTTTCTGCCTGTGGAGATCGTGCCCTGCCCGACGCGGCGGGAGGAGGACGGTCTGGCCATGTCCTCGCGCAATGCCCGCCTTTCCGCAGAAGAGCGTGAAAAAGCGGCGCTGCTTTATGCGCGGCTTTCCGATTTTTCACGCAGCGATGCGCAGGTGATGAAAACACTTGAAAAAGACGGGTTTAAACCCGAATATGTGGAAACACGCTGGCGGCGGCGGCTGGCCGCCGCATGGCTCGGCAATGTCCGCCTGATTGACAATATCCCCGCGGAAAGCGGCGCGCAAAAGGAAGGGAAAAAACATGCTGTTGTGTCTTGATATCGGCAACACCCATATCGTCGGCGGGGTTTTTGACGGGGAGGAGCTGAAATTCCGTTTCCGCTATGCCACGCACCAGATCGGCACGGCTGACCAGTTCGGGATTTTTCTGCGCAACCTTTTGCGCGAAAACGGGCTGGAGCACGATGATATCAGGGCGGTGTGCAAAGCCTCCGTTGTGCCGGGGGCGAATTTTACCGTTCGCCATGCGTTTTTGCAGTATTTCCCCAAGGCCGAATATTTCATTCTGCAGGCGGGGGTGAAAACCGGCATCAACATCAAATACAAAAACCCGAATGAAGTCGGTGCGGATCTGATTGCGGGGGCAATCGGCGGCGTTGCGGCATTTCCGGGGAAAAATCTGATTATTATTGATCTCGGCACGGCAACAACTCTGGTCGCGGTCAAAGACGGGCGCGATTTTATGGGCGGCACGATTTTACCGGGGATGCGCGTGGCGATGGAAAGCCTGCGGCTGAACACGGCGCGTCTGATGGAGGTGGATATTGAAGAGCCGCAAAACTATCTCGGCCAATCCACCCGCGAATGCATCCAGAACGGGCTGTATTTCGGCCATCTCGGCGCGATGAAGGAAGTGATCGCCGGATACAGGCAGGAAGTTTTCGGCGGCGCGGATACGACCGTGATTGCCACAGGCGGCTTCGCCCAGCTTTACCGCGAGCGCGGCATTTTCGACATGATCCTGCCCGATCTGGTTCTGCAGGGGCTGCGCATCGCCTATGAAAACGACAAAGCCGCAGAAAAACAAAAATCTGCCTGAAAACGGAAAAGCGGCTTCACGTTACCTTTCCTGTCATTCCCGCTCCCCCCTCCTGTCATCCCCGCGAGAAGCGGGAATCCAGACCTGTTTCAAAATGGACTCCTGCTTTCGCAGGAGATCGCAGAGGGACAATACTGCACTGTCATTGCGAGCCGCTGTAAAGCGGCGAAGCAATCCATGGAGCCTGTGTTACTAAATTACCGCGTCGCTGTCGCTCCTCGCAATGGTAGTGCAATGACGGAAAAAAACTCTGCGTTCTCTGCGTCTCTGCGGTTCAAATATTGCCCAAGAGATTCTTCGCCTTACGGCTCAGAATGACAAGCCGGATTCTCTTGTCCATCCGTGTTTATCTGCGGGTGTTTTTGTTTTGCGTGGTATTGCAGCACAAACGCTCTTGACAGATTACGGAAAATTGATATAAAGGGGAAAATGCGCGCGTGAGGGGACAACCCGAAACCGCGCAGACATAAAAAAAACAAAAATAAAAACAACAAAACTCGAAATAAAGGCGGAACGACAAGGTGTGTAAAACGGAAACGGAGGGGCAGGGCGCTGCCCCGGCCATAGGGGGAAATATGCGCGATATTCTTGCCAGTATTGCGGCGCTGATGATCAGCATCAGCCTTTTGTTGCTCGGCAACGGGTTGCAGGGTACGCTGATCGGCATACGTGCGCAGATCGAAGGTTTTTCCACGGCAATGACGGGTTTTTTGATGTCCGGCTATTTTATCGGGCATATTCTCGGTGCGCTCTATGTGCCGCGCATGGTCGGATTCGTCGGACATATCCGCGTTTTTGCAGGGCTGGCCTCGCTGGCTTCGGCGGCGGCGCTTTTGCACATCGTCTGGATCGAGCCGTATTTCTGGGCATTTCTGCGCGCAATGACAGGGGCGTGTCTGGCCGGTCTTTATCTGGTCACCGAAAGCTGGCTGAACGGCCGCGCCGATAACAGCAATCGCGGCAAGATTTTCTCGACCTATATGGTGATCAATCTTGCCTCGGTCGGTCTGGGGCAGCAATTGATGAATCTGGCCGATCCCGCAGGTTTTCACCTGTTCGTGCTGGGATCGGTGCTGTTTTCGCTGGCGGTGATTCCCGTGGCGCTGATGCGCGCGCCGACTCCGCCGATTGCCGAAACCGTGCGTATGAAAATCAAAACGCTTCTCAAAACCTCGCCCGTCGGCACAACAGGCGCGTTTATCGGCGGTCTGACCAACGGCGCGTTCTGGGGCATGGGGCCGGTTTACGCCTATCAATCCGGTCTGACAACAGCGCAGATCGCCGCATTTATGTCTGCCGTCGTCTTCGGCGGCATGGCGCTGCAATGGCCGCTGGGCTTTCTTTCCGACCGCACCGACCGCCGCAACGTCATCGCGCTAATCACAGGCGGAATCGCCGCAACGGGGCTGGTCATGGCGATGACGGGATCGGAGGTCATCTGGCTGCTGATGATGTCCGCGTTTTTCTTTGGCGGATTCCTGCTGACGCTGGGCGCTTTATGTA
>SKHU01000188.1 GCA_007116755.1 Alphaproteobacteria bacterium | reverse complement strand
GGCGCATTATCGCCCTGTTCGGCAACGGCTTTACCGGATATCAGTTTCATCCCGAATCGGTGATGTCGCAGCAGGGTGTGGCGCTGCTTTATGATGCGCTGAAGGGTTTGTGCCGTGCGAAAATAAAGATTGCCGCCGCCGCCTCTTGAGCGTATCCTGAAAATATAATTTTCAATACATCAAAAGAGGGACAGGATCATGTGGAAGTTTGCAGCCGCCGGTTTTGCGGTGTTTTTTCTGGTTTCGGCTTCATTAACGGCATCGGCTTATGACGATTACGATCCGGCGCGCGCCTCCGTAACAGTCTCCGCGACTGTGGAGAATACGCATCCCGACGGCACACCGTTTTTGACCCGCAATGACGAAGGAAATCATGAATTTTCCGTCAAAATGGGGCGTTATACCGTAACATTGCAGGAAATTCCGCCGCGCGGCGTGTTGCTGGCTTTTATCCGCACAGGCGGGCCGGGCATGATGGCATTTTCAAAATCCGTCACACCAGACCACGACAACGCACGTGACACGGTGCAGCGGCTTTTTCTTGAAGACCCGATTTTCGAGGATTTGCTGAAAATTCTGGTGGACGGCTACACCTCCGATGCTTTCGACGAAGGATGGGAATACAACCCCGCAACCTCGTTGTGGCTGGAAAACCTGCAGTAAAGACGTCCGGCTCTAAGGTTTTACAGGCGAAACGAAGCCGGGGGGCTTCATGGCCAGCAGGGAGCTTGAGACTTTCTGCAAAATATTTTCCGCCGTATTGCCCATGACAAATCCGGGAATACCGGTGCGGGCGACTGTGCCCATCACCAGCAGATCAACGCCGTTTTCATCGACAAATTTCGGAATGACGTTTTGCGGCTTGCCGTGCAGATGGTGGACGTCCCCCGCCTCGCCGATTCCCGATTCCGCAATCAGCCCGTGCAGCGTATCCAGATGCGCGGCTTTTTCGGCTTCCAGCGTCTTTTTGATTTCCTCTTCGGGAACGCGCACAAACACATTATTGCGCAGCGAATCTTCCAAAGGATAATCCCAGCAGGAAACAATACTCAGGCGGTTGCCGATCTCGCTGTTCAGTGCGGCGGCCAGATCAAGCAGCTTAAGGCCGAGGTCGCGTCCGGCTTTTTCATCGCTGAGAGGGTCAATAGCAACGGCGATATGAAACGCACCGGTTTTGCCGCCGGTTTCACGCGCCAGCCAGACGGGAATGGGCGACTTGCGCAAAAGCTCCATATCCAGCGCCTCGTAACCGCGGTTGCCTTCGCGGTTTTCGGCGGGTTTTATCAGAAGATCGCAATCTTCGGCAATGGCGCGGCGGATGATGCGCACCGCCTGCATATCGCCGCCTTCAATGTCGACGGGGATTTTTTCAGGATCGGGGCGAACATCTTCCGGCATCGCCTCCGCCGCCGCTTTCAGGCAGAATTTCACATTGTCAAAAAGCGCCTTTTCGTAAGTATCATGGTATTTGTCAAAACCGTGCGGCAGGCCGGGATGCGCAATAAGAACCTTAAAATTCGCTTGTTTATTACAGGCCAGTGCCAACGCCTCTTTCAGGCATTCCGCCTCGTTTTCAAGACCGTGACTGACAAAAAGAATATTCTGAAACCGCTTCATGTTTTTTCACCTCTTATTTTTCAGTTATTATAAGCAATGCGGGGCGGGCATCAAGATTTTTTGCCTTTGCTTTTTCCGCTTTGTTTTTTGTCTGTTTTCTTTTTCGTTTGGGCGGTATTTTCAGCCGCTTTTTCCTCTTCGGTTTTTTCGTCGATATGAGAAACAACGCGCTCGGCCGCATCCTGAAACGGCTGGAAGACGATATCCGCGCCTTTTTCCTTCAGCATATCGACCGCATCGGCATTTTGTGTCGATACCGCGATCCGCCCTTTGAAATTGATCTGTTTCAGCCCCTGAATCAGCACCTGCCGCGGGTCTTCATGTGTCAGACCGAGATCATGTTCGGGCATTGCAGAAATGACCCATTTTACCGAACGCAAGGGCAGCATGGCCAGCGCCTCCTGATCGGTGGCATCGCCGTACAGCGCGCTATAGCCTTTTTTGTTCCAGTGACGCACGACATCAGGGTTAAAATCCACGACCAGCACACGGTGGTTTTTTTCCACCAGTTTTTTGGCGATGGCACTGCCGTAACCGCCCAGACCGAACAGCACCACGTCATAGGTTTTGTAATCGGCGAATTTTTCGTCCTCCGCACTTTCCAGATGCGGAATTTTGCGTTCGAATAGACCCAGCAGCGGTTCGCACCAGCGGTAAAGCGTATGCGAATGCGTAATCATATAGACCGAAATGGCAATCGTAATCAGCCCGACCAGTGTCACCAGCCCCAAAGCCTCATTGGTGACATGCCCCAGCGTTACGCCCATCGCCATAAAAATCAGAGAAAATTCACTGATCTGTGCCACGGTCAGACCGGCCAGAAACCCTGTCCGTTTCCGATAACCCATCGCGCCCATAATCGCCAGAACGATCAGCGGATTGCCGATCAATACGAAAAGCGAAAACACAATCGCCGGTGCGAGCTGCGTGCCGAGCAGGCCGAGATCAAGCTGCGTGCCCAGTGCGATAAAAAAGAACAGCAAAAGAAAATCACGCAGTGAAGCCAGACGCGAAATGATCGCCTCGCGGAACGGTGTCGAAGCCAGCGAGATTCCCGCCAGCAACCCGCCAAGCTCCTTGCCGAAACCGAAATGATGCCCCAGCGCGGCCAGCAGCGCCGCCCAGGCAATGGCAAATGTTACGAGAAGCTCCGTCGAATGCGCAATTCGCGCTGTCAGCGGATCGGCGATATAACGAATAAAAAACGCAACAAAGCCGAGCATCAGCGTGCCGTAAAGCAAAACGGTCGCAATCTGCCAGAAGACGGCGCCGCCTTCATCTTCAAGCCGCGCTTCGGCCCCGACTCCCATCGCCGACAGCACCAGCATCGCCAGCACCACGACGATATCCTGTACGATCAGAAAACCGATGGCGATCCGCCCGTGCAGGGAATCAACCTCGCGCTTGTCCGAGAGCAGCTTGACGATAATGATCGTGCTGGAAAATGTCAGTGCCACGGCGATATACAGTGATGTCACAACGCCCAGCCCCAGCGACAGACCAATCAGATAGCCGATGCCGGAGGTAAACGCCACCTGCCCCAGACCTGTGGCCAGTGAAACGAAACCGAGTTTCCTGACCAGTGTCACATCCAGCTTGATGCCGACCAGAAACAGCAGCACGGCAATACCGAGTTCGGCCAGCAGCTGGATTTTGTCATAGGATTGCACAATGCCCATCGCCGAGGGACCGGCCAGAATACCCACAGCAATAAAACTGACAATCATCGGCTGGCGCAAAAGCAGGCCGATAAAACCGATTGTCGCCGCCAGAACCAGCAGCGCCGTCAGTTCGTAAAACCCCGTTGCGGAAAGAAAACTTAAATCAAAACCCATCCGTTTTTGCCGTTATTTGCCTGTGTTGTTTTTGTTTTTCTTTATTTTACGGTGACAATAGCAGAATATTCTTGTAAATGTCACTCGCTTCCTTGACGGGAAGCTGTAAAAGCTGTTCATGCAGAATAATCGAAATCCGGCACATATCGCGATCAGTCATATAGGCAGCCTGCATTGCTGCGGCAATTCTTTCGACATCCTCGCCGCTGTTGCGGTAAAGCTGTTCAAGTTTTTCTTCCAGCTCGCCGACGGTAAAATGCGGCGGATCGTCGGGATTTTTTAATGCGCTTTCAATGATACCGATCATCACGGCGGTTTCGCGCCGCACGGCGGGTGTGCCGATCAACTCGGCAATCCGGCCGATCCGGTCGGTTTTGCCCGAAATATATTCGGCGCATAGCGACGGATAGCCGCGCGCGTTTAATGCGGAGAGAATTTCCACCTTTTGCCCGATAAAACTGTGCACGGCTTCGGGAGAAGCCTCGATGACGTAACGCAGAAACAGCGGCGTGATCTCGTCAATCAGTGCAACGGTCACGGCATGGACGGCTTCCTGCTCCGAAAGACCCTGCCCAACGATGGTATTGATGCGGTGCGTCACCTGCGGTTTCAGCTCGGGATGATGCGTGTAAAGCGTGTTTAAAACTTCATATTGCCGGCTGACCTGATCGAGAAGCGCGATATGCGGCGGTGTTTTCAGTGTCATAAAAACACCAAACAGGCAAAAGATCAGCACGGCATAACGCGCCGGCGGCCAATAATCGCCGTTTTTGGTTTTTCTAATACGCGGGAACAGCCAGACCAGACCCAGCCATAACGGAAAACTCAACAGAAACCCCAGCAGCGCGATAATCACGCTTTTCAGCGGGCTGTACCAGAAAATGAATTCCGTCCACATCTCCTGCATGGTCAGTGCTTGTCCTTTCCGTCCGGCTCTTGCGCATAACCGGCTTTTTCCGCCTCCGGCGCGACGACTGCCTCCCCCTGTATGTCCGTTTCGCCTTTACTCTGCGGGGCGGAAAGGAAGAAAAACACCGCTGCGAAAGCCGGAACCATAACAAGCACCCGCGCAAAGGGCATATAGACAGGGCGGCCGTCTTTGTGCAGGGGTTGTATTTTCGGAAAAAGTTTTACGGCCAGCCGCCACGCGCCGAATGCCGCTGTTACCGATAACAGCGCAACGATGATGTTTTTCATCGTACCGTCCCATAAAATAAACCGGCTCAGATATTCTTCCATTTCGTCCTTGACCTTGTTAGCGTTTCAGGCGACGCAACAGCTTTTTCACCGTTCCGGTTTTTTCCGGCGGACGGAACGGATCATAGGCTACGGCATCGAGATATTTATCTATATTGCGCGGCAGCGGCGCGCGTGCGAGATTTTGATTTTGTGCGGTTTTGATCACGGCTTTGGCAATCTGCCGCGATATGTCGTGCATTTTCTCCTGCGGCGGATAAATCGCGCTTTCGGCCAGATCCGCCTTTGTGACCGCATCCGCAAGGGTTTTCGCTGCGGCCAGAAACATATCGTCGGTGACTTTTTTTGCCTCGGAGGCAATCACGCCCAACCCCAGACCCGGGAAAATGAAAGCGTTGTTTGCCTGCCCCGGGCGCAGTTTTTTATTTTCGAAATCAACGGGCGCGAAAGGCGAGCCGCTCGCAAATAATGCCCGCCCGCCGCTGTACCGATAAGCGTCTTTTGCGGTGATCTCCGCATTGGCGGTCGGGTTGGACAGCGCGAAAATCACCGGCTTTTCGTTGATCTCCGCCATTTTTTCGATGGTATCTTTTGTGAATGTACCGGCTTTTCCGGTTGCGCCGATCAGCACATGCGGGCGGATATCCTCCAGCGCCTCGGGGAAATCCATTTCCTTTCCGCCCCGCGCATAGGGTTTTTTATGCGCGGCCAGATCGCGGCGGTTTTTTGTGACAAGTCCCTTGCTGTCCGCAAAAGACAGGCGGCTGCGCGCCTCGTCTTCCGACAGCCCTTCCCGTTGCAGCGCCGTGACCAGCAAATCGCCGATGCCCGTTGCCGCCGCACCCGCGCCGAGGAACAGAATGCGCATATCCTTGAAATCCGTGCCCGTTTCCTTCGCCGCTGCGTAGAGCCCTGCCAGCACGACCGCAGCTGTGCCCTGAATATCGTCATTGAAACAGGGCAGCGCGTCTTTGTGCCTGTCCAGCAGCATATAGGCGTTATCCGTGGCGAAATCTTCAAATTGCAGCACGGCTTTGGGATAAAGCTCTTTTACCGCCGTGACGAATTCATCCGTCAGCGCCGTATACTCTTCACCGCGCAGCCGTTCCCGCCGCGATCCGTGATACAGCGGATCATCCCGCAGGTTTTTATTTTCCGTTCCCGTATCCAGCATCACGGGCAGGGTTTTCTCCGGCGCAATGCCGCCCAGCGCCGTATACAGCGCCAGCTTGCCTGTTGTGATCGGCGTGCCGTTCGCGCCGAGATCGCCGAGTCCGAGAATCCGCTCCCCGTCCGTGACCACAATCGCGCGGATGTCTTTTTGCGGCAGAGCGGCGAGTTTTTCGCGGATTTTCCCTTTATCCGCAGGTGTAATGCGCACGGCTTCGCGGTCGGGCTCGGGGAAAAGATGCGAAAATTTCTCGCAAACCGCGCCGATCACCGGCGTATAGACCAGCGGCATCACCGCGGCCGGATCTTTGCGGAATGTCCGGTAGAACAGAGCCGTATCGCGTTTTTTCAAGGCGGCGAGATACAGGTGTTTTTCAATATCGCTGTCTTTGCCGCGCAGCGCCGCCATCACCGTTTCCGTCTGATCGGGCGGAGGCGTGTTTTGCGGGGATTTTGAAAAAATCCTTTTCACAGGTGCGGATAAACGGTTAAACAGCGATTTCATTTGTGGTAGCCTCAAGTAGTCTCCAAAAAGATATTGTGACATGAATCAAAAAAAGAGGAAAGAATAAGGATATGGGCGTGACGATTTACCCGTTTGACAAGCTCGGCGAATTTCAAAATGACTGGCTGCATGCGCGCTATCATTTCAGCTTTTCCGAATACCGCAATCCGGAGCGTGTGCGTTTCGGCGTTTTGCGCGTTATCAATGACGATATCGTCCGCGCAGGCGGCGGGTTCGGCATGCATCCGCATGAGGATATGGAGATCATCACCTATGTGCGGCACGGTGCGATCACGCATGAAGACAGCCTTGGCAATAAAGGCCGTACCGCCGCAGGCGATGTGCAGGTGATGAGTGCCGGTACGGGCATCCGCCATTCCGAGGCCAATACCGAAGACGAGGACACGAATCTCTATCAAATCTGGATTTTCCCGCGCGGAAAAGGCGTTGCGCCGCGCTGGGACCAGCGCAGCTTTCCGAAAGAGCCCGTCAACGACAATCTGCACCTTCTGGTATCGGGACGGGAAGAAGATATGGAAAACGGCGCATTATATATCCATCAGGATGCGTATATTTACGGCGGCCGCCTGAATGCGGGAGCGGCCGTGACGCAAAAACTCGCGCATCAGGGCTATCTGCTGGTCTCCGAGGGAGAAATTCTTTTGAACGGGCAGAAAATGCGCAAGGGCGACGGCGCGGAAATCACCGATTCCGCCGCGGAAATCCGCGCCGAAAGCGATGCGGAAGTGGTTTTGATCGATGTACCGCCCCGTTAAACCGGCGGCGGCAGAAAAGTTAAAACATAAGTTATAACTTTTTACTTGACTTTACACCCCTATTTTTGTCATAATAAAACCACAGAGTAAGCCGGAACAGGGGAGTATTTTTATGAATCAGGCAATGAAAACGGGGTTGATCGGAATATTCGCAGCAGGCGCGATGATGGCGGGCGGTTGCGACCGTATGAATTTTGATAACGACAACACGATGTCGCGTTTCGAGCAGCGCATTGAGGCCAAGCAGAACGCGCTGGTTTCTGCCATGCCGGAGCAGCAGGTCGGAGAAGTCACGCGCTATGCCGCGCTGGAGGATCTGAAAAAAGGCGTATACACGATGCGTTTTGTTGAAGACGGCGACACGCTTGACGTTCTGGTCAATATCATCCAGACGACGCATCATCATAAAAACGCCGTTGTCACGGATGTGAAGGGAAGCGGCGATCTCTCCGCCGTATTCGGCGATCTGTCAAAGGCGAAAATTACGCCCGTCGCATTGCCCGATGCGTTGCAGGAGCTGCAAAAAGGCGTTTATGAAGTGACGGCGCAGCTGAACGGTGCGGAAAACCGCTGCACGGCCAGCGTGATACAGACCACGCACGGGCAGCGCAATGTTCTGTTGTCCAATTGCCGCCCTGCGGCGCGGTAAAACCGGCAGAGACAAACGACTCTTATAAAAAAAATCTCCCGCCTTAAAGGCGGGAGTGTTTTTGTTATGGTTGATATTGTTTTGTTATCCGAAATCCTTGCTGCTGTCGCCGTTGGCATAGTTGTATATTGAAATCACAACAAAACCCATCGATACAATCGTCCAGATTGTCGAGGCGGTAAACAGCGCCAGAATATTCCCCCAGAAAACAATCAATGTACAGATGCCTGCCGTGATCATCAGCGAGAAAATAAACAGCATTTTTAAAAGAAAGACCTGTCTGTCCGGCCCGTTGAAACCGTCCAGATCAACACCCGTCTGCCCCGGGTTCGGTGCCTGCTGTATAATGACCTGTTGTTGTACCTGTTGTGTCATGGTTCTTAAATCCTTAAAAACAAATATCTCCTCATCTTCCATAATATAAAAAAGAAGTTAAAATGAAGTGAATCATTGCTAAAATTTTAGCAATTATGAAATTTTATTGTTTTTCAGGGGAGTACGGCATTCAGATTTTTGTATGGCCGACGATCATAACACCGGCAGCGATCAAGCCCAGTGCCGCCAGCTTGTAAAACGGCATCGGTTCGTGGAAAAAAGCCCAGCCCATCAGCGCTGTCAGCATGACAACGCCGCCGGCCGTCATCGGCAAAAGCTGGGAAATATCGACAAAACGCAGGGAAAGATAATAGATAATCGCGCCCAGACCGCACATTAAAAAGCCGATAATCGGTTTCGGGTGCAGAAAAGCCGCCGCTGCCTCGCCCAGCATCGGCCAGAATCCGGTCTGGGTGATTTCGGTTTTCAAAAGCCCTTTTTTCATCACGCCCTGTCCGGCAACGATCAAAAGACTGACGACAAAACTTACGGCATAGGTCAGCATGATTATTTTCCTCCCGCATTTCAGTTTAAAGCAAAATCCTGCGCGGGGTGAATGGATTTTTGTCAAAAACGGCGCTATTGTTATGCGTACAATATTTTTATAAGGAGAAAACCCCATGCGCGTCACCGAAGAATTTATCCGGAATATGCCGAAAGTCGAATTACACCTGCATATTGAAGGTTCTCTGGAGCCGGAGCTGATGTTCGCGCTGGCGCAGCGCAACGGCGTGGAACTGCCGTTCAAATCGGTGGAGGAGGTGCGCCGCGCCTATGATTTCAGCAATCTTCAGGATTTCCTCGATATTTATTATCAGGGCATGAATGTGCTGCGGGAGGAACAGGATTTTTACGACCTGACCCGCGCCTATTTTGAAAAAATCGCGGCGCAGAACGTCATGCATACGGAAATATTTTTCGACCCGCAGGGGCATACAGAGCGCGGCGTGGCGTTTGATGCGGCGCTTTCCGGCATTACCCGCGCCATGGCGGATGCGGAAAACGAGCTGGGCGTGACCTCGAAACTGATTATGTGTTTCCTGCGCCATCTCAGCGAGGAGGCGGCGTTCAAAACACTGGACGAGGCGCTGCCGCATAAAGACAAAATTATCGGTGTCGGTCTGGACAGTTCGGAAAAAGGCCATCCGCCGTCAAAATTTGAACGGGTGTTTGCCCGTGCGCGCGAAGAAGGATTTAAAATCGTCGCCCATGCGGGGGAGGAAGGCCCGCCCGAATATGTGACGGAAGCGCTGGATCTTTTGAAAGTGGACAGAATCGATCACGGCAACCGTTCGCTGGAAGATGCGGCATTGACGCGCCGCATCGTCGGAAGCGGCATTGCGCTGACCGTCTGCCCGTTGAGCAATCTGAAACTCTGCGTTGTCAAGGATATGCGCGATCATCCGCTGAAAAAAATGCTTGATCTCGGTATAAAGGCGACGGTCAATTCCGACGATCCGTCCTATTTCGGCGGTTATATGACGGAAAATTTCACTGCCGCGGCAAATGCGCTTGATCTGACAGCCGAACATTTGCTGACGCTGACCCGCAACGGCATTGCGGCAAGTTTTCTGACAGATACGGAGAAATCCGCGCTGCTTGACCGTCTGGACAGTTTCGCGCAGAAACAGGCGGCCTGAACCGCCTTTTTTCTGAATTTATGTGCCGCTGTCATCCGCCGGTGCGGGGTTTTTCTTCTTTTTGCGTTTCACGGTTTTGCGCGCGGTTTTGACCGCTGCCGATTTCACCGCGCGCGCGGCTTTTTTTCTTGCGGCGCGGGTTTTGTCGCGGACGTTTTTATAGGTGCGGCGCGGGTCGATCAAACTGACAACGCCGCCCATTGCGCCGGAGGCGGGAACAAATTCTCCGGATTTTTCAGGGGCGGTGCGGATGCTGCGCGCATACAGCACATAGATCAGCAAAGCCGCCGTCAGCAGGCTGATCGCGTAAAACAGCGCCGCCGCACCGAGAGCCTGCATCAGCAGCGCCGCCAGATACGGGCCGGCGACAGCGCCCAGCCCGACAACCCGCAATATCGCGCCCG
>SKHU01000155.1 GCA_007116755.1 Alphaproteobacteria bacterium | reverse complement strand
TACCGCCGATCGAAAAGGAAGGATATGAGGCCGATGATCTGATCGCCACCTATGCGCGCATGGCGCGGGAGGCCGGACGCGAGGTTGTGATTGTCTCTTCCGACAAAGATTTGATGCAGCTTGTGCGCGAGGGCGTACGCATGTTTGACCCGATCAAATCCCGCTATATCGATGCAGCGGAAGTCGAGGAAAAATTCAATGTTGCGCCGGACAAGGTCGTCGATGTGCAGGCGCTGGCCGGAGACAGTACAGATAACGTGCCCGGTGTACCGGGAATCGGCATCAAGACGGCCGCGCAACTGATCAACGAATACGGCGATCTGGAAACACTGCTGGCACGGGCAGAGGAAATCAAACAACCCAAACGGCGTGAAACGCTGATCAATGCGGCAGAGGCCGCCCGCATTTCCAAAAAACTGGTACAGCTGGATGCCAATGTCGATGTGCCGTTTTCCATCGATGAATTGCGCAGCCATAATCTGAATCCTCCGGAATTGATCAATTTTCTGAAAACGCAAGAATTCCGTACAACACTGGCACGGCTGGAGAAAGTCTTTGACGGCCACGCACAGCGTCGCGCCGCCGCAGGAAATACTGCCGAAGACGATGCCGCGGCATCCGAAAGCGCCTATGAACTTGTTCAGGATATTGAGCGGCTGAAATACTGGATCAAACGCGCAGATGAGGAAGGAATCGTTGCCATCGACACCGAAACTACCTCCCTGACACCGGCGAAAGCCAAGCTGGTCGGTATTTCCCTTGCCGTTTCCGAAGGCGGCGGCTGCTATATCCCCGTCGGCCATGTTGATCCTGCTGCCGTCAGCGGCAGCTTTGATTTCGACGGCGAAAATGAAGATAAAAATGAAGAAAAGAAAGATTTAAAGCAGCTTTCTTACAAGGATGTAATAGAAGAACTTAAACCACTGCTTGAAGATTCCTCCGTTCTGAAAATCGGGCAGAATATCAAATATGATTTGCAGATGTTTCTGGCCGAAGGCATTCGTGTCGCACCGGTTGACGATACGATGCTGCTCTCCTACGTGCTGGACGGTACGGAACACGGCCACGGTATGGACGAGTTGGCGGAACTGTTTCTGGGCGAAACCACCACGAAATACAAAGATTTATGCGGCACAGGAAAAAAACAGATCACGTTCGATCAGGTGCCTTTGGACAAGGCCTGCGATTATGCTGCCGAGGATGCCGATCTGACGCTAAGGCTTTATAACATCTTCAAGCCGCGACTTGCGCCTGAAAAGCGTACAAGCGTTTACGAGATTTTGGAACGCCCGCTTGCCCCCGTCATTGCGCAGATGGAATGGACAGGCGTGCGTGTTGATCCCGCCGTTTTAAAAAATCTCAGCCGTATTTTCGCCGAAAAACTCGGCGTATTGGAAGAGGAAATTCACAAGCTGGCGGGTATGCCGTTCAATATCGGATCGCCGAAACAGCTGGGGGAAGTGCTGTTTGACAATATGGGGCTGACAGGCGGCAAGAAGACCAAAAGCGGCACATGGTCCACAGGCGTTGATGTTCTGGAACGTCTGGCGGCGGAGGGGCATGACATTGCCGAAAAAACGCTGGAATGGCGGCAGATGGCCAAGCTGAAAAGCACCTATACCGATGCGCTGGTCGAGGATATTAACCCGAAAACAGGCCGCATCCATACCTCGTTTTCCATGGCGCTGACCAATACGGGTCGCCTTTCCTCCTCCGATCCCAATCTGCAGAATATCCCCATCCGCACCGAAGACGGCCGCAAAATCCGCGAGGCCTTTGTTGCTGATGACGGCTGTCTGCTGCTGTCGGTCGATTATTCGCAGGTCGAGCTGCGCCTTGCCGCCGAACTTGCGGGCATCAAAGCGCTGCAGGAGGCGTTTGCAAATGATCTCGACATCCACAGCATGACCGCCAGTCAGGTCTTTGACGTGCCGATGGAAGATATGACACCGGAAATACGCCGCCGCGCCAAAGCCATTAATTTCGGCATTATTTACGGCATCAGCGGTTTCGGTCTGGGGCGGCAGCTTGGCATTCCGACATCGGAAGCCGCCGGCTATATCGAAAAATATCTCGCCCGCTTTCCCGAACTGCCCGAATTCATGGAAAAGGCCAAAGAAGAAGCCCGCACGCACGGCTATGTCACCACATTTTACGGGCGCAAATGCGTTATTCACGGCATCAACGATAAAAACGGCGCACGGCGCAATTTTGCCGAACGGCAGGCTGTCAACGCCCCCCTGCAGGGCACGGCAGCCGATATCATGAAACGCGCGATGGTGCGCATGCCCCCTGCCCTTGCCGCTGCAAAACTCGGGGCGCGTATGTTGCTGCAGGTGCATGACGAGCTGCTGTTTGAAGTGCCGGAACAGGAAATGGACGACACAATCGCCGTTGTCAAAACCGTCATGCAAAACGCCGCGCCCGGCATTTCCATCCCGCTGAAAGTCGAAGCCGGCTTTGCGAAAAACTGGTCGGACGCGCATTAATCTCGCCCCTTCAAATTTTATGGAAAAATTTACCTCTCTGTGCTAGACTTGCCACATGGCAAAAATAACCTATCAGAATCAGGATTATGACCTTCAAACGATGATGACGGCAGCGGCGGATATCGCCCGCAACGCCGGTGAGGCCATTATGCAGGTCTATAAGTCCGATGATTTCGGGGCGGAGATCAAAAGCGACAACTCCCCCGTCACGGCGGCGGACAAAGCCTCGGAAGCCGTCATCCTGCCCGCGATCAAGAAATTGACGCCGGATATTCCGATATTGTCCGAAGAAGATGTCGCCGCAGGACATATTCCCGACATATCCAAAGGCACGTTCTGGACGGTCGATCCGCTGGACGGCACAAAGGATTTTATTGAAAAAAACGGCGGTTTTGCCGTGCTGATCGGCCTTGTCCATGACGGCAAGCCGGTGATGGGGATTGTCTATCACCCCGCGCAGGCCACGCTTTACGCCGCAAGCGTTCCCGATAAAACCGCACTAAAATATGATGAAAAAACGCAAACCGTCACCGATCTAAACGCTGCGGCACAGAAAAATTCCTCAGGAAATCTGCGCGCCGTTATCAATAAAAGCTCAGGAGATGTCGATAAAATTACGGAATTTCTCAAACAGAAAACCGACAGCGCACAGAATAGCAGTGGCAGCGTTACCGAGCAATTCAAGCGCAACAAAAGCGATATTCTCTCGGTTTTCGACCGCGGTGCCTGTTACGTGTTCTGCCCTGTGGCCGAAGGCAAAGCGGAATTATACGCCCATGTCAGCAAAAGCAAGGGCGACGGCGCACCGTTCTGGGATGTCGCGGCGGGTCACGCGCTGGTCGAGGCCGCAGGCGGACGGGTCACGGATTTTGACGGCAAGCCGCTCCGCTATGCGCCCGATCCGCAAAAATCCGGTGCAAAAGCGCTGCGCACCCCGCCCTATCTCGCAACCTCCCGCACATATACACAGCGCGGCACACCCAAGCCCCCGAAAAACACTCCCGGACGCTAATATTTCAGGAAAACTCCTTGAAAAACACCGCTGCGGCGACCAGCAGCGTGAAAACAGCAAAAATCTGCTGCAAACGTTTGCCGTCCAGCTTGTGCGCGACCAGTGTGGCCAGCAACATACCCGCAAATGTCGCGGCAAAAACATAAGCCAGCATCGGCATTTGCAATTCAATCCCGACCTGAATATCACCGATAAAGCCGATCAGCGATTTTAGTGCGATAATCAGCAGTGACGCGCCGACCGCTTTTTTCATCTCCATACCGATCAGCAGCACGAGCGCCGGAATAATCAGGAAACCGCCACCTGCGCCGAGAATGCCCGTCACGATACCGACAACCAGCCCCTCGATCACAATCAGGACGGGATGATGCGGCACGTCTTTCAGCGGCGTCAGTTTGCGGCTGTTTCTCAGCATCATCACGGCGGAGACCACCATCAAAAACGCGAACAGCACCATAATCGCAAAATCCTTGCCGATTTCGGAGAAAACCGGGTCGGGAACGGCAGGCATCAAAAAGGCGCGGGAAAGATATACGCCGGCAATCGACGGCAGGGCAAAAACCAGCGCATCACGTAGCGGAATCATGCCCCGTTTGTGATAGCGCCACGCGCCGAATGCCGCCGCAGCGCCGACGATCAGCAGTGAATACCCCGTCGCTGTCACAGGCGGAACGCCAAGAAGATAAACGAGAATCGGCACAGTCAGGATCGAACCGCCGCCGCCGATACTGCCCAGCGTCAACCCCATGACGAAGGCGGCGATATATCCGAAAATTTCTGTCATGGGTCGCGCTATGCCGCCCTGATTTCGTGGGAGAGCAGATTTTCATCCGCATCAAAAAAGAACCGTCCGGTAAATTCCCTGTCTTCAAAAAACACCGGAAACCAGTAACGGTCATCCTGCCACATCTCGTCAAACGGCACGGCGTCGATCTCAAACCATTGCGGCTTCATCTCCTCCGTTTCCACGGGGGTGCCGCTGTATTCCATCGCCTTGAACACATGCACTTCCAGCATTTCGGAATTGCCTTCAAAGAAAAACTCCAGCACGCCGCGCTTGCTGAGGTTTTTGACCGTCACGCCCGCCTCTTCCATAAATTCGCGCCGTGCCGCCTCCTCCAGCGTTTCGCCTGCCTCAAGCTTGCCGCCGAAACCGTTCCAGCGCCCTGCACCAAATCCGCGCTTTTTCATGCCCAGCAGCACTTTCGGCGGTTGGCACAACAGGCACAGCGTCAATAGTTTTTTCGATGTAATACCGTCCACGGATGCCCCCTGCCCTGTTTTTGAATAATGCCGTCAAACTATTGCACTGCGCCGCCCGAGGCAAGCCCGTTCTGCATATTTTTTATAGGGAACATCCGGGAACTGCGCTAAGCTATTGTTCAGAGAGCGCGAAAGATGATGAAAAAATTACCGGTTGCCGCTTTGGGCATAATCATAATTCCGGCAGTTCTATTGGCCATTTACCTGTTCCTGCCCGGCTCCGGACCCGCCTCTACAGGCGGGCGGCTGATTGCCACCGCTGAAGCAGGCGACAGGGACGCACAATTCAGCCTCGGAAGTATTTACTATCACGGGATCGGTACGACGCAGGATTACGCTGAATCCGTTAAATGGTTCCGTATGGCTGCCGAAGGCGGGCATACCGATGCCCAGTACAAACTTGGCGTAATTTATTCACTCGGATACGGTATTGAGCAGGATTATACCGAAGCGGTAAAATGGTTCCGTATGGCGGCAGAACAGGGAGATGTATTCGCACAATACGATCTCGGCGAGATCTACCATCAGGGGCGCGGCGTACCGCAAAACAGCCAGCAAGCCGTCCAATGGTGGACAAAAGCTGCGGAGCAGGAGCATCTGCCGGCCATGTCCGTTCTCGGCACGGTGTACCGTGATGGAAAAGGAGTAAACCAAAACCAGAGAACAGCAGCCAGGTGGTTCCGCATGGCTGCCGACCGAGGAGATACGGAGGCCATGTTTGACCTTGGCCGTATATATCTGAACGAGAGGGGCGTAATGAAAAACGACGCAGAAGCGGCAAAATGGATAAAAAAAGCGGCCGAACAAGGCCACGTCCCCGCACAATATGCGCTCAGTTTTCTTTATGCTTATGGACGCGGCGTCGAGCAAAATGGAGCAAAGGCAAAAAAATGGTACACACGTGCTGTCGAAGAAGGAGGATTTAAACCGCCCCCCTCCACTGCCCCTTAATTCAAAAGTAACAGTCCGGAGAGCGCGGCAATCAGTGCGGTTTCGGCGCGCAGGATGCGCGGGCCCAGATCGGCCATAACTGTAAATTTCTGCGCGGCCAGAAGATCAAGCTCCGCATCGGTAAAGCCGCCTTCCGGTCCTGTCAAAACTGCAACAGGCTTATTTTGGGCGCGTTGCACCGCCGCGCGAAACAGCACAGAATCGCCGCGCTCGGCGCAGACGATGAGAATACGGTTTTTATCCCATTTTTCCAGCAATGCAGGCAATGTTGTCGGCTCTGATATGTCCGGTACGTCCATGCGCGCGCATTGCTCGGCAGCCTCAACGGCCTGCGCGGTCATGCGTTCGGTATTCACGCGGGAGACAATGCAGCGCTCCGTCAAAACGGGAATCAGTTTTGATGCGCCGAGTTCGGTTGCTTTTTCGATCATAAAATCCAGACGCGTCTTTTTGACAGGGGCGAATGCCGCCAGGATATCGGGAGACGATGTTTGCGGACGCATCTGCCGGAGGGGCTTGACTGTCCCGCGTTTTTTGCCGAGATCTGTTAAGTCGGCCAGCCATTCACCGTCTCTGCCGTTGAAGATCAGAATCTGCGCACCAGATTGAAAACGCAGAACGTTGCGCAGATAATGGATTTGATTTTCGGACAAATCGCATGTACCCTCAAAAACAAGATTTTGAGGGACGAACAGGCGGGGAAGGTTTTTTCTATCGCTATGGCCAAGCATAATAAAAAGGATGTAGCACATACCGACATGACGGGCAAAGGTTTCGTTGATACCGTCTTGCCCGAAGCTGTACGCCCTTACGCCCATTTGGCGCGCTGGGATCGCCCGATCGGAATGTGGTTGCTGCTTCTGCCGGGCTGGTGGGGGCTGGCGCTTGCTTCGGACGGCATCGCCGGACGCCTCTTGACCGGCGAGATATTGCAGCTTTTTCTGATTTTCCTGGTCGGCGGGTTTCTGGTGCGCGGCGCGGGGTGCACGGTGAACGACATATGGGATCGCAAAATTGACGGCGAAGTTGAACGGACAAAAAAACGCCCGCTGCCGTCGGGTCGTGTGACTGTCCGGCAGGCCGTTCTTTTTGCCGCTGTGCAATTCCTGTCGGCCTTTTTGCTTCTGCTTTTGCTCAACCCGTTGACGATACTGATCGGTGTTTTGGCTGTTGTGCCGATTTGTCTTTACCCGCTTTTAAAACGTGTGACATGGTGGCCGCAGCTGGGGCTGGGGCTGGTATTTAATCTCAGTGTTCTGATGGGGTGGACGGCTGTAACGGGATCGCTGTCATGGGAGGTCTTGCTGGTTTATTGCGGCTGTATCTGCTGGACCATCGGTTATGACACGGTCTATGCACATCAGGATATGGAAGACGATGCCCGGCTCGGCATGAAATCAACAGCGCTGCTGTTCGGACGTGACAGCAAAAAATTTGTGGCCGTCTTTTACGCTGCTGCATGGATATTCTGGTCGGTTGCGGTGTTCTTTATCTTTACCCATATCTGGCAGATGCTGCTGCCTGCATTATATCTGTTGTGGCAGATTCTGGCATGGAACCCGAAAGACAAGAAAAACTCCCTGAAAATTTTCCGTTCCAACCAGATGCTCGGCTGGATTATTCTGGCGCTGTTTATGCTTTAGCCGCTTTCTTCTTCCCTTTTGACGGCGTTTTTTTAGCCGCGGCTTTTGTTGTCTGATCGGTGCGGATATGAATATCGCGCTGCGGGAAGGGAATTTCAATGCCTTTTTCTTTCAGCGCGTACCAGATGTCAAAACGCGCCTGTGAAGCGCCTTTCATCATATCGCTGACATTCTCGACGAAAAAGCGCACGTCGAAGATCAGCGCGCTGTCGCCGAAATCCTTGAAGACGACGGAAGGGGGTGGCTCTTGCAGTGCCATCGGGTTGTTCTCGGCGCAGGACAGAAGCACTTCGCGTACAGTTTCCGGATCGGCATCATAGGAAACGCCGACGGAAACGACTGTGCGGCCGATTTTATTGCCGTGCGTCCAGTTCATGACCGAGGAGGAAATCAGCTCGGAATTCGGCACAATGATTGAGGTACGGTCAAAAGTTTCGATTTCCGTCGAACGTACATTGATGCTTTTGACAATCCCCTGTCCCGATGAAACGATCACCCAATCCCCGACCTTGATCGGACGTTCAAACAGCAGAATAAGGCCGGAAACGAAATTATTGACCACGCTTTGCAATCCGAAACCGATACCGACGGAGAGGGCTCCTGCAATCAGCGCCAGATTGGTCAGATTAAAACCGAAGGCCGATAGCGCCGCAAACAGTGCGATAATCGTTCCGGTATAGCCGACGATCTGCACCAGCGAGCTTCTGACGGAATCCTCTATTTTTGTGTTCGGCAGAATGCGCTGCCCCAATATGCGTTGCAGACTGCGCGTTATAAACAAAAGCAGGAAAAAAACCAGAATGGACATTATGATCGTGGCGATTGACAGCCGCATAGTGCCGACCTCGACACCGAAAAAAGCCTGACGTCCCCATTCCCTGATTTCTGCCCATTCTGTGCCGAACAGGCTGGCGATAACGGGAATACAGATCAGAATAAGCAGCAGATCCAGCGTCAGCGATGCCCAGAAAAACACCAGTTTTTCTTCACGTGTTTTTTCGCCGCTCTCTAGGGTTTCAGACGGCGCAGCGGTTGTTGTGCCGTCCGGTGTCGGTGCGGCCGAACCGCCATTCTGCATCAGGGCATCCAGCTTATACAAAGACGGGCGAATCCCCGCACGCAACATCATCACAAAAGCGATAAAGAAAAACAACAGCACCATCTGCACATAGATGTAACGGGTCAAAGACGGATAGCCGAGAAGATTGGCGCCGATAATAAAAACTCCGGTCAGAGAGACGAGGTAGAACAGTTTGCGCGGCAGGTAAAAACGCGAGCGCCCGCTACGCGAGCGCAGCGCCAGAGAGGAGAAAAAGATCAGCAAAACCGCAAAAACGCTGGAAAACAGATAGCTTTGCGCCACGACAAGCTCCAGAGGCGACCCGGCCAGACGGCTGTATTCCAGCAATACGGCATCGGCCGTATAGACCAGTGCTGACAGGATAATGAGCCATTTCATCGCGCGGCGGATATTGCCGGACAGGTAAAGATAGCTGGCGACAATTGTCAATGCGGCGAATAAACCCGCAAGCAGCAGCGTATGTTCGGCAAAGACGCGCACAGCCGTATCCATTTCCGGAACCAGCAGCAGAATCTGGTACAATACAAACAGCACGGCAGTCGTACAGAGAAACGGAATGGCTGTTGCAATACTGGCCAGAACAAAGGGGGTATAGACACTGTTTTCCTTATATTCCTGCAATTTATTTTTTAAAAGATGGCGGGTAATGACGGCGCTGCCTGCAATCAGCAGAATGCCGAGAATAATAGCGATTTGCAGCAATTTGTTTTGTGTAAAAACGCCGGTCAAGCCGCGGCGGATTTTACCATGCAAATCCTGAAGCGCATCGCCGGCCGCTGCCCATAATCCGATATTCAGCGGCGTGGCCTGCCGTTCCATCAACTGCCCGACAAATAAACCGCGCCGCATGACGGAAAGGCGTTCCAGCGTGCGTAGGGTGCGCGCATGCGCAGCCTCGGCCTGCCGCAGGGCGGCTTCCAGCGTCTGGACGCGCGCCTGCCGGATTTCCCGTGCGGCGCGGATATCATCGGATTCGCGTATCACGCCGTTTTCTTCCGCAGGCGCTTCGCCCAGATCATTCAGGGCATCGCGTGCCGTCAGATAATGGGCGCGGATTTCTTCGGAAATTTCCAGCAGGTCGTTGCGGATATTGCGCAACAGGTTGCGTGCATCGGTCAGGCTGGCACTGGTTAAATCGCTTTCCAGCATCAACGCGTCGATACTGTCCATCTGTGCCTGTTTTTCCTGCAATTGCATGTGCAGTTCCGGCAAGCGCGTTTCGGTAAAGCCGTGCGCGGAAAGCGGCAGCAGAACCAGAAATGCAAAAAGTGTAAAAACGGAAAAAATACGAAAAGATGCGCCTGCGGCCGTCATAAGAAAACCTGCTTTTTTAGGGTGTTGTTATTGTCCGCTCAGAATATACGCGGCAATTTTTTTGTCAAGACGGCTTGTGTCGCGGTGCGGCGGATGTGCGGGGCTGTGTTTTGGGGGGATCATCAAGGCGGGGGCTTTCAAAGCCCATGCCCTTCATGCCGTTTTTGACCTCGGGGCAACTCATGAACAGATCCCATAACAGGCCTGAGCGGTGATTTTCGATCATGACGGCAATAGGCCCCTGATCAATGGCCAGATAGCTGTCGGCGTACCAGTCTTCCGTTTCGTTAAAGCCGTCGTGAAAGCCGTATTTTCCCCAGAGTTTATCGCCGAGATCCTCATAAAGATGGCGCAAGACCTGCATGGATTCTTTCGGCGTATAAGGCATGGAGGACAGCGCCGCTGTTGGCGTAATCACC
>SKHU01000213.1 GCA_007116755.1 Alphaproteobacteria bacterium | reverse complement strand
CGGAAAAGCCGCATAAACGGCAACGGTCAGCAAGAGAATCGGCAGATCGTCATAAAGTTGATGATAGGATTTTCCGGACAGAAGAAAAGCCGCCAGAAAATAAAAAATTCCAAGCAGCGCAACACCGATATTCAGAATATTCGGGATAATTTTATGTTCGAAGTCGATCGCGATAATGACGGCCAGCAAAACGGCCAATGCCATCGTCAGGACAAAAACAGGCAGAGAGGATTGCGCATACGGAACAAAGGCAAAAAACAGAACGCACAGCGCGGCGGTTCCCGTTTCAATCAGAGGATAACGCGGGCTAATCGGGGCGGCGCAGTGGCGGCATTTGCCGCGAAAAACCAGAAAAGACAAAAGAGGCACAAGGTCTTTCGGGTGCAGGGGGGTTCGGCAGGACGGACAGACGGATCTGCGGCTGCCGGAAAACTCAAGAATCGAATGACCGCGCGGCAGGCGCCATGACAGAGCGCCCGCAAAACTGCCGAGGAACAGGCCGAGAATAAAAACGGAGCCCAGCAACACCCATCCCGGCAACAAATCTGTCAGCGGTATGGCGGCTTCATACGTCAATAGGCGATCCCCAGACGCTTACGCAAAAACTCCCGCGGCACATGCTGCGGCCCGATCTGGCCGCGTTCCAGCATGACCAGAGCGTTGCGGTAATGTGCGTTGGCTTCGCCGCGCCGCCCCATGCGGTCGAAAATCACCCCTTTGCTGTAAGGGTAATAAGCGTTGGGGCTATCCAGATTTGCGGCGACATCCAGAAAATGCAGCGCCTCGGTATAGTTTTTCAGATCGGCATGTGTGACGGCCAGCTGTGCGGCAATACCCGGATGACGGGGATAAATCGTCCGCAGTTCGGCCAGTTTTTCCAGAGCCAGATCGGGGTGACCGGTACGTAACAGCCCCAGCATATTTGTCAGCGCATTCAGATCGGACGGATTCTCGCGCAATATACTCTCGTAAATTTCCATTGCACCTTGCGTATTACCGGTTTGCTGTTCGGCGATGGCGCGGCGCAGTTTTTCCTGATCTGCCGTACGCGGCAGCGGTGTTCCGGCACTGACGGCCTGACGCGCGACCGGAGGCTTTCCGGGCTTCTTATCCGCGCGTTCGATAATCAGGTACTGTTTCGGAAGGGGACGCACCATGGCCTCTTTTGCAGGCACTTCCCGCAATGTTTCGCGGTGTGTGGCAATCGCGTCGCCTTCCAACTCGCCGCGGGTCATCGCACGGCGCGCCTCATTAATGCGGCGTTCGGTTTCTTCTGTCCTTTCTTGCGGCGGAGGCGGAAGAAGCTCTTCCAGTCTTTGTCCGGCAACAGGCAACGAGGGGTCAACCGGTCGCGGCGCAATAGCGGTGTCTATACCTGTTTCAGTTTCCATCGGCGGAGGTGCGACATCCGATGTGCTGACAGGAGCGGGGATGTCGTCCTGTTTGAAGTCCGGAAAGGCGTTGACGACCGGCAGATCAATATCACGGCTTTCAGAAGCCTGCACGGCATCTGTTTCCGTTTCTGTCGCATCCTCTGCATCTGCCACAGATTCCGGTGTTTCTTCCGCATCCGCGCTGCCCTGTTCAACCCTCTCATCTTCATCATCAAAAGGTGAAAATCCGAGAGCCAAGGCACTGTCTTCCGTTTCAACCGGCGGCAGGGGCAACCCGTTTTGTAAACCAATCGGGGTTTCTTCCGAAACTTCTGCAGTTTCAAAAAAGCCTTCCTGCGGTTCGATGGCATCGGATTCCGCCGTTTTTGCGGATGTCTCGTCATCATCAGCATCAAAGATACCGGGGAAACCGGACATGCTGTTATCTTCCGTGCCTCCCCAAGTTGGGGGAGGGATGTCATCCGGCGCAAAGGAAAATCCGCTTTCACTCTGCGGTTCTGCTGTGTCCGGCGTGTCGGAAAGCGCTGCGAATTCAAAACTTTCCTCTTCGCCTCTGGACAAAGGCTCCGGCTGCGGCGGTGCGGCAAAGTCAAGCCCGTCAATTTCGATCAGCCCTGCGCCCTGCATATCGTCGGAGGAGGGGGGCGCCTGGTCGAAAGCATCGAAAGCCGCAAATTCCGTCGGCGGCGTATCGTCCGGAGGCAGGGGGGCTTCACGTGCAGCTGTTTGCCGCGGCGGTACGGGTGTATCCTGCCCCGATGACAGAAAGAGATACCCGCCGCCGACCAAGGCCAACACAGCAGCTCCGCCTGCGGCCATAAAAATCTTTTTCTTCGATTTCGGTTCGTCCTGTATTTCGGAAATCGGCATGTCCTCCATGTCACCCATGTCGTCCATGCTGTCCATATTCCCTCCGGCAGAGATGGTCGGGGAATGCGTAGCGGATTCCCCTGCACTATCAGGCTCCGTACTGGCGGATAGCTGGGATGGCTGCGATTCATCCTGAGAGGCGCTTTGCACAGGCGGCGGCGCGGTCGTCTGTGCCTCTGGTGGCGGTTCCGTTATTGCCGTTTCCTGCTGCGGTTCCTGTGGTGGTTCCTGCAGCGGCGTATGTTCGGGGTGCAGCGGGGCATTTTGTCCGCTCTCAGGCATTTGCCCGGTTTGCAATTGCTCCGATGGAGGTTGCGGCACTTCCGGCTGTACGGGTTGAGGTTTTTCAGGATCGGTTTGCGGCACTTTCGGCGGCGCAGGCTGGGGTGTTTCAGGCTCCGGCTCCGGCTCCGGCTG
>SKHU01000272.1 GCA_007116755.1 Alphaproteobacteria bacterium | reverse complement strand
TTCGAACCCCACATAATAATAAAGCCGGAATTATACCAGTCAGCGCTTTCAGGCACGTCGGTCTGCTCGCCCCATGTCTGCGGCGAGGCAGGCGGCAGATCGCAATACCAGTCGTAAAAACTCATGCATACACCGCCGATCAGTGACAGATAGCGTGACCCCGCCGCGTAGGAGACCATCGACATCGCCGGAATGGGCGAAAATCCGATATTGCGGTCGGGTCCGTGTTCCTTGATCGTATGGATATTCGCAGCCGCGATAATCTCGTTGACCTCATCCCATTCGGCGCGGACAAAGCCGCCCATGCCGCGCAGTTTCTGATAGCTGCGGCGTTTTTCCGTGTCGCCCTGTATCGCCTTCCATGTTTTGACAGGATCACCGCCGTTTTCCGCTTTTTCCGCGCGCCACATTTTCAGAAGTTTTTTGCGGATTAGCGGATATTTCAGGCGGTTTGCGGAATAGATATACCAGCTGTAACTCGCCCCGCGGGAGCAGCCGCGCGGTTCGTGGTTCGGGAGATCAGGGCGCGTACGCGGATAATCCGTCTGCTGGGTTTCCCATGTGATCAGCCCGTTTTTGACATAGATTTTCCATGAGCAGGAGCCTGTGCAGTTGACACCGTGTGTCGAACGCACGATTTTGTCATGCGCCCAGCGGTCGCGATAGGCCTGTTCCCATGCACGGTTTTCATCCGTTGTGATGCCGTGTCCGTCGGAGAATTTCTCCGGCTTGCGGACAAAATAACACAGGCGGTCAATAAAATAGCTCATCTGCTCTGCTCCTTCGCATTTTCTTTTGCGCTTTCTTTGCGCTTATCCTGTCATTTTTTTTAAAAGGCAAAATTGATCTCAATCAACCGCCCTCCGTTTTTTGCTCAGCACGGAAACGGTGCTTTTTTCCGGGCGTAAAACCACCAGTTCAGCGCAACGTTAAAGGCAAAAAACGCGGCCAGACCATAAAAGACCGGTGTTGCCGCCTCAAACACGGCGAAAGAGGCGGCAAACAGCGCGCCGAACAACAGCGGTCCGTAAGCCGCAATCGCTGCGGTAAAGCCGATGACGCCGCCGGCCTGACGCGGCTCGAACAGCATCGGCATTTGTTTGAAAGTCGAGGCATTGCCGACACCGGCAAAGAAAAACAGTGCCAGCATCGCCGCGACGAAAAGCGGGAAACTGTCCAGCGAGTCGGGTCGGATATAAAGGGTAACAGCTAGTGCACACACCAGCATCCCGATTCCCGCCCAATGCGTCACGCGCGCACCGCCAAGTTTGTCGCTGATCGGCCCGGCAATGACGCGGGAAACCGATCCGACAAGAGGGCCGTAAAACGCCCATGCCAGCGGATCGGGCGCGTTTTCGAAACCGCCGTACACCTCGCGGATCAACAGTGGAAATGTTGCGGCAAGGCCGGAAAACCCGCCAAAGGTCATAATGTAAAGCGAGGTCATCGACCATGTATGGCCGGATTTAAAAATATCGAATTGCTGGGCGAAATTCGCCTTGATCGGCACGGATTTCAGCAGCAGCCATGCCGTGATACCGAACACGATGACAAAGGGAATCATCACTGCCGGCGCGTTTTGCAGATAAACCTGTGTTTCCACGCCCGCGCGCAGCATGGTTTGTGGCTCACCCATAAAGGCCATGCCGCCGACCATTGAAAAACCGATAATCCACGGCGTCACGAATTGTACGATCGAGACACCGAAATTTCCGATTCCCGCCTGAACGGCCAGTGCCGTTCCCTGCAGACGTTTGGGGTAAAACATGCTGGTGGACGGCATGAAAGAGGAGAAGTTCCCGCCGCCCAGCCCTGCCAGAAATGCCAGCAGCATCAGCATCCAGTAAGGTGTGTCCGGATTCTGAACGGCAAAAAACCAGCCGAAAAGCGGGATCAGCAAAGACAGGGTTGACAGAGAAACAACATGCCGCGTTCCGTAAATCGGCACCAGAAACATATGCACAAGACGCAGCGATCCGCCGGCCAGCCCCGGCATGGCCGCCAGCCAGAACAGTTGCGCGGCGGTAAATTCAAAGCCGATCTGCGGCAAACGCACAACCATTGCCGAGACCAGAAACCACGCGATAAACGCCATTGTCAGGTTCAGGGTTGTGACGGTCAGCGTTATCCGCGCCAGCTTTGCACCGCCTGCCTTCCAGAGTTTTTCATCTTCCGGATCCCAGTATTCAAGCCATGTGCCGTCTGTTTTCAGATGTTTTTCACTCTTATGCGCCTCTGCCGTCATATGCGGAACTCCTTTACTCCTGATTGGCCGCATTGCGGCGTTTTATTTTTGCCTTCAGTACGGACAGCTCCGGAAGGTCGGCAGGCTGTTTCAGACCGGGATGCTCGCGGCGTTCCATGATACGGATAGCGAAATGCATCCATGTCAGCGCAATCGCAACCAGCGCGAACAGCAGCATGAAGCAACTTGTCCAGACATGCAGCAGATCGTTCATCATGCCGAAGGCAATCGGCAGGACAAAGCCGCCCAGACCGCCGATCATACCGACAAGACCGCCGACCGAGCCGACATGATCCGGATAATAAACGGGGATGTGTTTATACACGGCCGCCTTGCCCAGCGACATGAAAAAGCCGAGCACGAAAATCAGCACCATAAAGACCGGCAGGCTCATGGAAATCGTAAAGGCGATGTCGCGGTCGATGCCCTCGACAATATAAT
>SKHU01000186.1 GCA_007116755.1 Alphaproteobacteria bacterium | reverse complement strand
TTCTGCTTCCGAAACCGGAAAAACTGTCTTCCGCCATCAATTGCCGCACGACGGATTTTGCGCGCTCCGCCGGCACAATGCCCGTCATCAAAAGCTGCCCTGCGCCCGACCCTTTGATGCGGCAGGGCTTTTGCGCATCGCCGCTGCCGTCCAGTGCGCGGAGGTAAGTCTCCAGCTCTTCCGACCAGAATTTGGCGTTGAAAGTCTTTTTGAGTTTTGCAGCGCGCGTTTCGTAATCCGCCGCCAGATCATCAAAGCCGAGCGCCGCCGCCATTTTCGCGCCCTCGCGGAAGGCGGCATAGGCATAACCCTGCACTTCACAAACAGCCAGCGGGCCTTTCGGCAGCGTGCCGTCTTCATGGAACATCGAATCGGCCGAATCCATCCAGCTTTGCACGGTCAGCCCCTTGCGGTCTTCGGGGATATCATGCGCGACCAGCCCACCATTCTGCGCGGTATTGTCAATAATCCAGTCCAGCGCCGCTTTCAGATGCGGCCATTCGCTGCGGATAAAATCCGTATCCCCCGTACGCGTACGGTATTCCCCTGCCAGCATCACGTAAAGCGGCGTGGTATCGACACCGCCGTAATAGCAGGAAAACGGGTTCTGCCCGCTTTGCGAAGATTCGCCGCGGCGCATTTCATGAAAGACTTTCCCCGGCTCGGCCTCGGTTTTTTTATCGACAGTATCAGCCTGATGTTTGCCGAGAACCGTTAGGACGGATTTGGCGATTTCCGGCTTGAAAAACAGGGTTTGCAGCGCCGTGATTACGGCATCGCGCCCGAACATCGTTGCAAACCACGGAATGCCTGCCCATGGGTAATCCTCTCCCTCGAAAGGGGAAAGCAGCATGGCCAGATCGGCCTGCGAGGTTTGCAGCCATGTGTTGAAATCCCTGTCGCTGCTTTCGATTTGCGCCCCTTTGCCGTAGAGCCGCGCGTAATCCTGTTCCGCCGCATTTTTTGCATCCTCGAAATCCTGCAGCGAAGGGATAAATTCGTCTTTTTCCGGCGTACCGCCGCAGAGCAGGATGTCCCGCGTTTCTCCCGCACCGGCCGTGCATGAAAATACGGCGCTGCCGTTTTCGGTTTTTTGCGGAATTTGGGAAAAATAAAAGGCGCAGGGGCGGGTTTTTCCGTCAATACCGTGATGGGTAAAAACCGTGCCTTGCGCATCTGTTTTCGCGTCGGTGCGGCCGGTTTTGACATGCGGATCACCGCGTACGCTGAAAATATCTTTAAATGCCGTGCCGAAATCAAAGCGCAGCGCGGCCTTTGCCGGAGCTGTGCCGGTATTGCGCAGCGTGATTTTTTCAAGAATGCGCCCCTGATACAAAACAATCTCGCGTGAAACGGAAAAATCTCCCGTTTGTCCTGAAAGGCGCAGGAATGTGCGCGAGGGAGAAATCTCCGCCCTGTCCCATTTTATATCTTCAAATGCGACGTTCCAGCGGGAGACAAGCTGCGTATCGTGCCGGAACAGCCCCGTGGCTTCGCGCGCGGGATCGGCATTTCCGTCAGCACCGAAACCGGCGAAACTGTCGCCCTGTTTCAGCGTATAGGCCGCACCTGAAACCGCATGTGCGGATTCGTCCAGAGAATACGGTTTTTTCGTTTTGCGTTGTGCCATAATGCTATCGATTTTATCCGAAAACGGCAGCGCGGGAAACCCCCGTTTATATCGGCACAATTGGAATTTAGAATTCAGAAGCCGGAATTTTGATGTCCGTCTTCAAGATATTCTCCGGCCAGAACGGCTTCGGCGGTATCCAGAATTTCTTCCATGACGCGCAATAAGAGTTTTTCAGCCGAAACCGGATGTCTGGTCGTGCCGATATCCTCCAGGAAAATATCCGGCAGCCGGATCATATCATGGGAGGCATCCAAAACTTCGCCCTCTGTCAAAGACGTCAACATTACATCCGTGATTTGGATATTTCTGACGGCAAAACCCTTGCACCGGTAAACCAGCAGCCAGATAGGTGTTTCGCTGAAATCGATATATACACTATGGCCTTCCTGCGGAATGAGGTTGGTCATGAACTCCAGTATTTTCAATGTCCAGAACGTAGCTTTTCTCCGCTTGCACCTGCCTGTTACCTGATTATCTTCAAGAGATGCTCTGAGCAGATCAAAATTCACCTCCCTTCCGGATACGTTACGGTAAAGACGGACATCTTTGACGACAATACCGTCAACAATAACCGCATCATCTCTTATGTTTGACAAACGCATCCCCATCAAATCAGCGCTCAGAATATCTTCAGGATAAAGCCCGGGAAAGTTGAGAATACGAATCCCGCGCAGGCCGACCAGCTTTTTGTCAGCCGATGCGTGAAATTCGGCAATTTTGACTTGCTGCCCCAAAATCCCGCTCGTGACCCGCTGTATTGTATAAGCGGTAAAAACTCCTGCAAGCATCAATGTTCCGAAAATAGTAAAAGCGATAACAAAGAGAATATCCCAATTGTATTTTTTTGGCTTGGGAGGCCCCTTGCCGGTGAGGAAAAAGGCGAGCCATGGTAAAAACACGCCAAAAAAGACGAGTAGAGGCAGGAAAAAGAGTTGATTGTCTGTTATGAGGCCGACAAGACCCAGCCCCAGAGTCAAGACGAAACCAGCACTGACAGGCCACAGTATATATTGCATTAAATCGTCCTAACCTGCCATGCGCATTGGAAATCCGCGGACGC
>SKHU01000153.1 GCA_007116755.1 Alphaproteobacteria bacterium | reverse complement strand
TGGGTTGCCCCGCTCGGTCTCTATCTCCTGACACATATCATGGCGTTCTCAAGGCGGAAAATCATCGCATCGCAGACGCTTTTTAAAGCACACGCGATCTGCGCCTGCGCCATCGTGCTTGTCGCCATAAAATTTCCCGGTCTTGACAGTGTGACAATGGCATGGAGCGGCGCATTGGTCAGCCTCGGCACATTTTTTGTGATCGCACTGGCGCTGCACACACGTCTGGCGGAATCACGTCCGCATAACCGGCATCTGACACAGTTTTATTTTTTCCTCGCGCTTGGCGGTGCGCTTGGCGGCAGCTTTAATGCTTTTGTCGCGCCGCTGCTGTTTAACAGCCTGATTGAGTTTCCGATCATCGCTGCGCTGTCCTGTTTTCTGAACCCGCATATCACACGCCGGATCAAAAGCTGGGAGATGCTGCTGTTTTTTAACGGAATTTTCGTGCTGATTTTCTATTTTTACAGCCTGAAAAACGGAATATTCTCCGGAGTGCCCTATCTCCAGACAAGTCTTGCGATTACCGCATTTTTTATGATGGTCAATTTTCATCCGAAACTCGGCGGCGCAGTCGCGCTGACGGTTTTCCTCTGCGGGTTTTATCTCGACACGCTGCGTACGCCGCATCTGCATATCGAAAGAAATTTTTTCGGCGTGATGCGTGTCCACGATTCTCAAATTCCTCTCTCCGGGGAAGAAACCGCAACCGTAAGATTTTTCCGGCACGGCACAACACTGCACGGCATGCAAAACATTGACGCGGATGCCTTTGAATCGCGCGGTACATCCTATTATGGCCCGGTTTCCGATCCGGTCGAAGCCTATCACCCCGAACATATCGGGCTGATCGGGCTGGGAGCCGGAACCGTGCGCTGCTACCACGCGCCGGGGCGTTATTTTACCATGTACGAAATCGACCCGGCCGTTGCGAGAATCGCAGAAGAATATTTCACCTATCTGGAAGAATGCGGCAATGAAAAAGACACAATCGTGATCGGCGATGGGCGGCTGGAGCTGGAAAAACGCATAGATGACCGCTATGATCTTTTGATACTGGACGCATTTTCCTCCGATAGCATTCCGGCACATCTGCTCACACGCGAAGCCTCCGAATCCTATAAAACCCGCCTGACTGAAAACGGCATTATTGCTGTACATATTTCCAACCGTTACCTTGACCTGAGAGATGTGATCACGGCAACCGCTGCCGAAACAGATTTTTATATTCTTCATTTGCACAGAACACACACATCCACCCCGCTAGAATTTCCAAGCCGCTGGATGATCCTGCTCCCCGAACATGTCGACCCCATACCTTTAATACGTAAAGGGTGGCGGGAGCCGGCACATGACAAACCACTGCCGCGCCCGTGGACAGACGGATACTCCAACATGTTGTCCGTTTTGCAAAAAAGGTTGTTTTAAACACCGTGCGGTTTATTATATTGGGTACAGACGTGAAGTAACGGCTCCCGCCACACATAACCTCTTTCATTATCACGGTGCACACCCATGGCAACAACAAAACACACTGCAAAAAAAACAAAAAACGACGGCGTAGCGGACGCTTCTTCATCAGGAACGGTTGCGCTGATCATTTTTGCCGTATCGCTGTTTTTGTCAGCCTCGCTGATGTTCGCCGTACAGCCGATGATCGGTAAAATGCTGCTGCCTCTGGCAGGCGGCACACCGGCAAGCTGGATCGTTGCCATGGCGTTTTTCCAGCTGGCGCTTTTGGCCGGATATCTTCTGGCATGGATCATGTCGCGCTTTACCGTGCGCGTGCATACGCTGCTGCTGGTGGCGCTGTTGGTACTGGGCTTTGTCTTTCTGCCCGTGCGCGTTGCCGATCACGCCCATCTTCTGGATACGCGCGGCATTGCCCCGTCCAGCGTTTTCCTGATCCTGCTTTTCGCCATCGGCCTGCCCTTTACCGCGATTTCCACCGTTTCCTCCACGTTGCAGCGCCTGTTTACCGCCACAACACATAAAGATGCGCAAGACCCGTATTTCCTCTACGCCGCCAGTAATGCCGGCAGCCTGATCGGGCTTTTATCCTATCCCGTGCTGGTCGAACCGCTGCTGCCGCTCTATGAGCAAAGCATTTACTGGCAGACACTCTACGGCGCGCTGATTGTCATGTGCCTGTTTTGTCTTGCCCTGACCGGAAAACCGGAAAAAAACGCACCGGCAAAAAAGACGGCGGCGAAAAAAGCCGTCAAAACCGATGCCGCCAAAACAGCGGAAAGCGTGACATGGAACCGGCGCATCCTCTGGCTGCTGCTGGCCTTCTTCCCCTCCAGCCTTTTGATGGGCACCACCATGCATGTCACCATGGATATTATCTCCGTGCCGCTGCTCTGGGTTGCCCCGCTCGGTCTCTATCTCCTGACACATATCATGGCGTTCTCAAGGCGGAAAATTATCAAAACAGAAACGCTTTACAATGCCATGCCGTTTGCCGCCTGTTTGATGGTGTTAACTGCGGTCAAACTCCCCGGATTCAGTATGCTTACCTCTTCATGGACAGGAGCAGTTGTTACACTTGTATCGTTTTTTATTGTCACGCTGGCACTGCACACGCGTCTGGCAGAATCTCGCCCGCATAACCGAAATCTGACGCAGTTCTATTTTTTTCTCGCGCTCGGCGGCGCACTCGGCGGCAGCTTCAATGCCTTCATCGCACCGCTGCTGTTCAACAGTCTGATTGAATTCCCGATCATCGCCGCACTGTCCTGCCTTCTGCATCCCGCCTTTCGAAAAGAAGTTAAAACAGAACATGTGTTACTGCTGTGTATCGGGCTGGGCATTACTGTTTTTTATCTATTAGGGATGTATGCCGGATTTTATGACTGGAATAATAATTCTCACACACACATGCTGTGGCTTTTGGCAGGCTTTATGCTAATGGTCAACGCACAGCCAAGGCACGCTCTGATTGTCTCAATCGCTATTTTTCTGCTTGCCGGAAAGCTGACGTTTACACAACAAACAGTTCTGGCCACGGAACGCAATTTTTTTGGTGTTATGAGAGTTGCCGACACTGTGCATATTGTTGATGAAGATACCAAAGAAAAGGGAACAGTACGAATTTTTACACACGGTACAACATTGCACGGCATACAGCACATGGGTGTCGATTTAAAGACATCGCCGATTCTGGCCTATTACGCACCGCCGATTGATGCTATTGAGGCCTATCACCCCAAACATGTCGGCCTGATCGGTCTCGGCGCAGGAACCGTGCGCTGTTATCACGCGCCGGAGCGTTATTTCACCATGTATGAAATCGACCCCGCCGTTGTGAAGCTCGCTAAAAAATATTTCACCTATCTGGAAGAATGCGGCGATGAAAAAGACACAATCGTGATCGGTGACGGGCGGCTGGAACTGGAAAAACGCATAGATGACCGCTATGACCTTTTGATACTGGACGCATTTTCCTCCGATAGCATTCCGGCACACCTGCTCACGCATGAAGCCTTCGAATCCTATAAAAGCCGCATGACCGAAGATGGCATTATCGCCGTACATATTTCCAACCGCTATCTCGATCTGAGGGGCATAACTGCCGCAACCGCGCATCTCAGCAACTATAGATCTTTATACATACGCCAAAAAGAAAGAGACACGCCGCTGCAATTTATCAGCGTCTGGATGGTACTGGCTCCCGAACATGTCGATCTGACGCCTATGATTGAAAAAGGCTGGCAGGAAATGGCTGCGGAAGACATCAACGTCCGCCCGTGGACGGATGCACACTCGAATATCCTTTCAACGCTGCGCTTTCGTTTGTTTTAACAGCGCGTCCGCTGTATATTGGGCGCAAAGAGAATCATACAAACAAAAGGACAGCGCCCATGCCGAAACGTCAGGACATCCAATCCATCGCCATTATCGGCGCAGGCCCGATTGTGATCGGTCAGGCCTGCGAGTTTGACTATTCCGGCGTACAGGCTTGCAAAGCCCTGAAGGAAGAAGGCTACCGGATTGTTCTGATCAACTCCAACCCTGCGACGATCATGACCGACCCGTCTGTTGCCGATGCGACCTATATCGAACCGATCACAGCAGAGATCGTTGCACTGATTCTTGAAAAGGAAAAGCCCGATGTGCTGCTGCCGACAATGGGCGGCCAGACGGCATTGAACACGGCGCTGGAACTTTACGACAACGGGACGCTGGAGCGTCTCGGTATCGGGCTGATCGGCGCACAGCCCGACGCGATCCGTCTGGCGGAAGACCGCCGCCTGTTCCGCGAAACAATCGAAAAGCGTGGCCACAAAGCCCCGAAAAGCGAAATCGCCCGCGGCCTTGACGAAGCAATGGCGGCTCTGGAAGAGATCGGTCTTCCGGCCATTATCCGCCCGTCTTTCACATTGGGCGGCACCGGCGGCGGTATTGCCTATAACCGCGAGGAGTATCTGCATATTGTGCGGCAAGGGCTGAAAGCCTCGCCCATGTCGGAAATTCTGATCGAACAATCGGTGCTGGGCTGGAAGGAATACGAGATGGAGGTTATCCGCGACCGTGCCGATAACTGCGCCATTATCTGTTCCATTGAAAATATTGATCCGATGGGCGTACACACGGGCGATTCCGTCACCGTTGCCCCCGCCCTGACGCTGACCGACAAGGAATACCAGAAAATGCGCAGTGCCTCGATTGATATTCTGCGCGGTATCGGTGTGGAAACCGGCGGTGCAAACGTGCAATTCGCTGTCAATCCCGAAACCGGCGAACTGGTCGTCATTGAAATGAATCCGCGCGTCAGCCGGTCTTCGGCGCTGGCCTCGAAGGCAACCGGCTATCCGATCGCCCGCATCGCCGCAAAACTGGCCGTCGGCTATACGCTGGACGAGTTGAAAAACGATATTACCGAAACCACGCCGGCCTCGTTCGAGCCGTCCATTGACTATGTTGTCACAAAAATTCCGCGTTTTGCTTTCGAGAAATTTCCGGGCGCGGAGCGTATTCTGACCACGGCCATGAAATCTGTCGGCGAGGTAATGGGGATCGGCTCATGTTTTGCGGAATCGCTGCAAAAAGCCTTATGCTCGCTGGAAACGGGGCTGACCGGTCTGGATGATCTTGACCTGAACCCCGACAAAACGCAGGAGATGCACCCGCAGCACGTGCTGGCGGCCCTGTCGACGCCGCGTCCCGACCGTCTGCTGGTCATCGCGCAGGCTTTCCGTCACGGTTTTTCCGTTGACGAGATTCATGCCTCCTGCCGCTATGACCGCTGGTTTCTGGAACAAATCAAAAGGCTGGTTGAGGAAGAAAACCGCATCCGCGAGAACGGCCTGCCCGCCACCGGTGACAAATCCGCATGGCGGCATCTGAAACATCTCGGATTTTCCGATGCGCGGCTGGCGAAACTTTCCGGCAAAGAAGAAAATAACGTAACGCAGCAGCGTCTTGCTGCGGAAATTCTGCCGATGTACCGCCGTGTCGATACCTGCGCTGCAGAATTTCCCAGTAAAACCGCCTATTTCTACTCCTGCTACACCCCGCCCGCAGAGCTGGCCGCGCCGCAATGCGAGGCTGCGCCGACCTCCCGCAAAAAAGTCATGATTCTGGGCAGCGGCCCGAACCGCATCGGGCAGGGAATCGAATTCGACTATTGCTGTGTTCACGCCGCCTATGCGCTGGAAAAAGCCGGCATTGAAAGCATCATGGTCAATTGCAATCCCGAAACGGTTTCAACCGATTACGATACCTCCGACCGGCTGTATTTCGAACCGCTGAGTTTCGAACATGTTATGAACATTATTGCAACCGAACGGCAAAACGGCGAATTTCTGGGCGTTATTGTGCAGCTGGGCGGCCAGACTCCGCTGAAACTCTGCGATGCGCTGGAAAAAGCGGGCGTCCCGATTCTCGGCACACCGCCCGATGTAATCGACCGCGCCGAAGACCGAAAACGTTTTCAGGAATTGCTGCGTGAAACGGGACTGAAACAACCGCCGAACGGCACGGCGACAAAGCGCGAAGAGGCGATTGCCATTGCCAATGAAATCGGCTATCCCGTTGTTTTGCGCCCCTCCTACGTACTCGGCGGCGAGCGGATGCGCATTGCCTACGACATTGCGCAGCTGGAGGAATATATTGATGCCGCTGTCGAGATTTCGGGAAAATCCCCCTTATTGATCGACAAATACATGCAGCACGCGATCGAGGTTGATATTGATGCGCTGTCTGACGGACGCGATGTGCATATCGCCGGCGTGATGGAACATATCGAAGAGGCCGGTATCCATTCCGGTGACAGCGTCTGCGCCCTGCCGCCCTATTCCCTGAAACAGGATGTACTGATTGATCTGATGGATCAAACCATCACACTGGCGCGCGCCCTTAAAATTCAGGGGCTTTTGAATATCCAGTTCGTCGTGCGGGAGAGCCGTAATCCGGCCGATCTGGATGCTTACGAGATTCTGGTGCTGGAGGTTAATCCGCGCGCCTCGCGTACCGTGCCTTTTGTCGCCAAAACCACAGGCGTTCCCCTGCCGCAGCTGGCAACGCGCATTATGCTGGGCGAAACGATTGAAAAGCTGCGCCGCGAAGGTCTGCTGCCGACAACACTGCCCGACCATGTCGCGGTCAAGGCACCGGTCTTCCCCTTCTCCCGCTTTCCGGGTGTCGATGTCGTGCTGGGGCCGGAGATGAAATCCACAGGCGAGAGCATGGGCATCGACAAAAGCTTTCCTCTGGCCTTTGCCAAGGCGCGGCTGGCTGTCGGCTCCGGCATACCGACGGAAGGGACGGTATTTATCTCCGTCAAGGACAAGGACAAGGCGCGGATTGTACCGCTGGCAGCCAAACTGCAGGATCTCGGCTTTAAAATTGTTGCCACGGGCGGCACGGCACAGTTTCTGGTCGATGCGGGTGTCCGCGCCCATAAGATCAACAAGGTGCATGAAGGCCAGCCGCATATCATCGATGCGATGATCAACGGTGAAATCGCCATGATGCTGAACACCACGCAAGGCCCGCGCGCGGTGGCTGACAGCTTTGACTTGCGCCGGAACGCACTTCATAATAAAATACCTTATTATACGACGATCTCGGGTGCCCGCGCGGCCGTTGAGGCTATCGCCGCTTTGAAAAGCGGGCAGTTGTTTGGTATCGTTTCCCTTCAGGATTATACGAAACAAACCGGAGAAAACGGGCGCACAAAAGCCGCCTGATCCGCCGTATTTTTATACAATGACGACATGGAGTCTGAACAATGGACAAAATGCCCATTACCGCAAACGGTTATCGGCAACTGGAAGCCGAACTGAAAAAACTGAAATCAAATGACCGCCCCGAAATCATCGAGGCGATCGCAGCCGCGCGCGAACACGGCGATTTGTCCGAAAACGCGGAGTACCATTCCGCACGCGAGCGCCAGAGCTTTATCGAAGGCCGAATCGCCGAACTCGAAGACCGCATTGCCCGCGCAGAGATCATTGAACCCTCCAAACTTGGCGGCGATACGGTAAAATTCGGTGCAACGATCCATGTTATCGATGAAGATACCGACGAGCAACTGGTCTATCAGATCGTCGGTGAATACGAGGCCGATATCGATAAAGGCATGCTCTCGCTCTCCGCCCCCCTGTCACGGGCGATGATCGGCAAATCCATCGGCGACAGCGTCGAGGTAACAACGCCCAAAGGCAGCAAAGCCTATGAGATTCTGGACATCTCGTATAAATAAACAGACAAAATCTATTTTACATATAGCTTGACATAACTCTGTAGTTTTGTTATCATTCCCGCCATTGGCAACACTCATTATAACGGGAATCACAATGGCTGACGACAACACCAGAATCAATCCGAAACACTATATCGGGCGTTTTTTTGACAATATAGGCGGAACCCTCTCTGCCGCGGCTACAACAGCTCTTGTTGCCGGTGTCGGTACCGGAACAGTGCTGAACAACAGTTTTGATACGACGCCGGACGAAATCGGCACAGACCGTCAGGAAATCGTTTATCAGCAGTTTCAAGAAAATATTGCATCGCTGTCCGGTATGCGGCAGGAGATTGATATTGCAAAAGCACAGATGGAGCTTGACCATTTGCGCGGCCTCTCCGCAGAAGAACTGCAACAGGTACAGGACAACATCACCGGCATGAAATTTGATCTGGGGCTGCAAAGCAAGGGGCTGCTTTTCCAAATGCTCACGCATGGCGAAACCGGTGCGGAGGCGGATATTTCCGAGAGGCAGTTTCTAGAACTGTCACAACAATGTGCCCAGCAGGTGATGCCGCCGGAAGATCTGGGCATGAAAATCACGCCGCATAAAGCTGCAGTGCTGGATGATGCGCGTATCAAACTCGGTGAAAAAGGCGAATTGACCGGAAATCCTGTGATTGATGCCGGCAATATTTACGCAGAAATGAAAAGAAGCGGCAATGACAGAAAAGAAGGGCCGATTGTACTGGGCGTATTCGCGGGTTTTTTGGGTGCTATGGCCATGCTGATCGCCGGACTGGGGCCTTTATCGGATATGCGGTGGCGTCATGACCCCCGCATCCGCCGCCGCGAAAAGCCGAAAAGGACAAAAAAGTTTAACCATTAAGCATTGATTGATACAAGAGGGTGAAAATGACAGAGCGGGACAATAGGAAAATAAATCTGAAACATTATATCGGCAAACCGTTTAAGAACGATGCCGTTGTCATCAGTACGGCTTTCGCACTTGCCTTTGCCGGCGCTGCCGGTACCGGTATCGGTACATATAACGCCATGTCTGTCACGCCGGACGATGTCGGTACGGAACGGGCGGATGAGGTTTATCAGAATATTCTCGGCGGAATCGGTGCGTTGGAAGCACAGCAAACGGAAATTGAAATTGCCAAAAAACAGTTTGAAATCGACCGGATGCAGGGATTATCCGACGAGGCGCTGCGCGAGGCGCAGGACAATATCGGCACATTGAAAACCGATTTTGCCTTTGCCGGAAAAAATATTTTGCTGGATATGTTTCTGCACGGCGAGCGCGGCGCAGAAGCCGACGTATCCGAACAGCAGTTTCTGGAATTGTCACAGGTTTTTGCAGATCGCGTCGGCCCGACACAGAATTTCGGGCTGGAGATTACCCGCAAAACCGCCGCCAATCTGGATGAGGCACGGATCACACTGGGGGAAAGAGACGGTTATACCGGCAACCCTATCGCTGATGCGCGACAGTTGAAAGAGATTGCCGCCACAAAATCGGCGAATGCGGAAGGAGCTTCGATTTTGGCCGGTTTGGGCGGTTTTTTTGCCGCTGGCATTTTGGGCATGATCGGTGCCATAAAACTGAACGGATGGGGAGACCAGTCCGCCCGCATCCGCCGCCGCGAAAAACCGAAAAAGCAAAAACAATTCAATCATTAAAGATTGTCATATCCGCATCTAAAGGCAGAGACTAACGTTGTGGACGGTGATTGTCCAGAACGCCGTTGATATAGTCATGTTCCTTGATGACATTGCCGTCACGATCCCAGATTGTCATCCGGCCGTGCTCCAGATCGTTGCGAAATGTGCCTTCGGCCTCTTTCTGGCCGTTATCGTGCCATGATACCGTGCGCCCGTGCTGGCGGCCTTCAAAAAATTCGGCTTCAAGGCGTTTCAGACCGTTATCATACCATTCGGTCAGCGTCCCGTGCAAAACGCCGTCCTTGTAATGCATCTCGGACATTTTTTTGCCGTCCGGTGTCCAGAGTGTTTCTACACCGTGCGGCAGCCCCTGCTTCAACTGCGTTTCGATCAATTTATTATTCTCCGAATCCCAAAACCGCAAGGCACCATGCTGCACACCGTCCTCCCATTCGGCATGCATTTTCTTCTGCCCGCCGGGATAACGCTCAATGACATCACCGTGAAGTTTCCCGTCCACAATATCCATTTCCAGACTATGTCCGCCTTCTCCATCACTGACACTGAACCGGCCGGTATAGGGCATATCGCTGTCCGGCAGATAAAATACGCCATCGCGATTCTGGAGTGCATCCACAGTATCTTCTGCAAAAACTTTTCCCGCAGGCATCAATAAAAGCAGCAATGCTACAGATAAAATCGTCAAATATTTCATTGATTCGTCTTCTCCGACACTTAAATTTTCTTAACGGTAATTCTTTCTTCTATTATACCATTTTTGTTTTTTGTTGTCATCGTGCCGTATAGCGTACAACAGGAAAACATTTGCTCTTGCCTTGAATTTCCGCTAAATCTGTGTCGATTAAT
>SKHU01000150.1 GCA_007116755.1 Alphaproteobacteria bacterium | reverse complement strand
TTTTTTGTTCATAAACATCGCCGCTGCGGAAAATGCGGCCGCGCCGGTAAAGGCTGCAATATTCAAAATTCCCATCGCACTGCCCAGACCGAAAGCCAGCGGCACCGCAGCTCCGGTCACCGCAACCGCCCCGCCGACCATCAAGACGTTAAAAATATTTGACCCAAGAATATTGCCCAGCGCCATATCGCCTTTGCCCTTCAGCGCGGCCTTGACGCTGACAGAGAGTTCCGGCAGCGAGGTGCCGATCGCAACACCGAGAAGCCCGACCAGCGCCGGCGACACGCCCAGACCGACCGCCGTCAAAGAAGCCGATTTGACCAGAAGACCGGCCGAGGCCGCCAGACCGGCAATACCGGCAATACCCCACATCGCATTAAACCATTTCGGCATTTTTCTTTCGGCTTCGCTGTCCTCGTCATCTTCAATAACAATACCGGCTTTTTTATCCTTTCTGCCTGCACGCACCGCGCCCCACATATAAAGCCCCAGCCCCGCCAGCATCGCCCCGCCCATCACCGGATTCAGCACCCCCAGCGCCATTTGCCCCGCAAACAGCGCTGTCGTGCCGCACATCACGGCGGTATTGAATTTCCAACTGACGCCTTTGGCGTTCATCGGCTTGATCGCCGCCGCCGCCCCCAGCACCAGAAACGTATTGGCGATATTGGATCCGAGAATATTGCCCAGCGCCAGATCGGGCACCCCGCTCATGATTGATCCGATCGACACGGCCAGTTCCGGCAGCGAGGTGACAAGCCCCAACCCGATTCCAAGCACCAGCGGCGCAATGCCGATTTTTCCGCCCAGTGCCGAGGCGTTATTGACAACAATATCGCTGGATTTGGTGAGCAGCCAGATACTGCCGACCGCCAGCGCTGCCGCTCCGGCCGTTGTCGCAAGAACCGGCGTGGCCAGCGCCGTTGTGCCAAGCAGTACGGCCGTAAAAAGACCTGCAGGCTGCAGAGGGGCGTCACGCATGAACCGCGCCGTCAGCCCTGCTGTCGCACGCGTTTTTTCCCATGCTTTACGCGCGGCGTTCGGTGCCTGTTTTTTTGTGTCCGCCGTGCCCATCGCGACCGTTTTTTCCCTTATAAAAAATAAGTAAAAATAGCAAATGCAAAAAATACCAAAAGCCGGCGGAAAACAAATTTCCGCAGCTTGAGTATTCTACTGTATTCTTATGGAAAATGCAAGGTAAAACGTGTCTTTAGTGGCCGGCATAGGGCTTCTTCGGTTTCGGCTTGTTCTCCGCCCAGCGCCGCACCGTTCGGGTACCGCCCGCGCTCATCGCGCCTAAAAATGTTATCAGACCACCTAACGTGCCGCCAAGACCCAAAACTATACTCATAAATATGACCGTACCGACTTTTTCGCCGGTTCCCATCTGTTTGCTGTCGGCAGCTTCACGCGCGGCCGCAATTTGCGTGATCTCTTTGGAGATATTCTGCCAGTCCGTCCCCGGATTTTCCTGCGCTGCGGCACGGCTTTCGCGCAAATAGCCGAAACTGCTTTCTGCAAAACCCATATCGGAAATCGGCGCAACACGGTCGGAAAATTTGGTCAAAAGTTCCGCCGCCTGCGTTTCGGACAGCGCATCACTCATGACAATGCGTCCGATCAGCCGTTCGGAACGCTGCCCCATTTCGTTTCCGGTTTGTTTGACGGCCAGCAATTCCTCATCACTCGTAAAGGCCGATCCTTGTTTCATGGAAAGAAACGCGGCGCGCTCTTCCGCCAATGTGCGAATTTCACTTTTGAAACTTTCTGCCAATTGCACCGCCTGCGGCGCGGCATCCGTATCCGGAAGTAGAACTTCCGGCGGCTCCTGCATCGCCAAACCGCCGCCGAGAAGCGCCGCCGTCAGAACAGCGGTCGAAACGCCGCCGCCCACTGCATATTTGTCGATCGGCTCCTCGTAATAGGTTTTATGCAGCGATTTCGCAAATTTATGCCGCAGTTTTTTTGCCGGATATAAAATATCAGCCATCACATAATCTCCCGTTATAATCTACGAGAGAAACTTAACACAGATTTGAATATTATGTCAATTAAATTCAGGTTGCAGCGTACCGAAAAAGCGACAGAAGGCAAACTTCTGCAACCTGAATATTCCGCTGTATTTTTATGTAGAATTTAAGACGTAAATGCAACGCCTTGATCAGTGTCCCGCATAAGGGCGTTTCTGTTTCGGCTTGTTTTCCGCCCAGCGACGCACGCTTTGTGTTCTACCCAGCCCCATTGCGCCAAAAAATGTCAGCAGACCGCCCAATATGCTGCCAGATCCCAAAAGAACGGCTATCGCTATACCCAGAGAAACTTTTTCAGCCGGGTGCATCTGTTTGCTGTTGGGGGCTTCACGTTCGGCTGCCATTTGCGTTACCTGACGGGAAATATCCTGCCAATCCGTCATCGGATTTTTTTGCACTGCAGCACGGCTTTCCCGCAAATGGCCGAAACTGCTTTCCGCAAATCCCATATCGGAAATCGGCGTAACACGGTCGGAAAATTTGGTCAAAAGCTCTGCCGCCTGCGTTTCGGACAACGCATCGCTCATGACAATACGTCCGACCAGCAACTCGGCGCGCTGCCCCATTTCATTTCCGGTCTGTTTGACGGCCAGCAATTCCTCGTTGCTTGTAAAAGCCGATCCCTGTTTCATGGCAAGAAATGCTGCGCGGTCTTCCGCCAATGTGCGAATTTCGCTTTTGAAACTTTCTGCCAATTGCACCGCCTGCGGCGCGGCATCCATATCCGGAAGCAGAACTTCCGGCGGCTCTACCATCGCCAAACCGCCGCCGACAATCGCCGCCGCCAAAACAGCGGTCGAAACGCTGCCGCCTACCATATATTCTTTTCCTGACGTGCCGCGATAAGCATTATGCAGCGATTTCGCAAATTTATGCCGCAGCTTTTTCGCCGGATATAAAATATCAGCCACTACATTGTCTCCCTCTATAAAATGCAAGATAAAATATGAGGACAAATCTAACACACTACATGGATTATGTCAATAGCACCTGAGGTTACAGCGTGCCGAAAAGCCGGTCACCCGCATCGCCGAGGCCGGGGACGATATAGGCTTTATCGTTGAGCTTTTTATCCAGAGAGGCAACATAGAGTTTGACATCGGGATGGCGACCGTGAAAAACGCCAACGCCCTCAGGCGCAGCCACCAGCGCCATAAAGGTAATATTTTCAACAGATGCGCCGCGCTTGAGAAGAACGTCCACGGCGTAAGCCGCAGAATGCCCCGTCGCCAGCATCGGATCGACAACAAGAAAACGTCTGTCTTCGGTTGACGGCAGTTTGACAAGATATTCGACCGGCTGTTTGGTTTCCGGATCGCGGTAAAGGCCGATATGGCCGATACGCGCAAAGGGCACCAGATCAAACAGGCCGTCCGCCATCCCCAGCCCTGCACGTAAAATCGGCACCAGCGCCAGTTGCTTTCCGGTCAGAACGGGTGCCTGCATCTCCGCCAGCGGCGTTGTGATATTTTTCATCCCCGTCGGCAGGTCGCGGGTCATTTCATAGCCCATCAGCATGGCGATTTCTTTCAGCAGGTCGCGGAAAATCTGCACCGTGCAGGAGGTTTCACGCATCAATGTCAGCTTGTGCTGCACCAGCGGATGATCGACGATAAAAAGATTGGGAAATTCCGGATGTGTTTTCATGATGTGCGACTCGCATTTTTTTGTTTCCGACAGTATAGGGATGAAAACAAAAACCGCAAGCCTCAGTCGAAGACACTGACTTCCTGTGCATATTCCTGCAGGGCGCTTTGTTCTTTCCAATGCACAACCTGATTGCCGCCGCCCTCCTGCGCACGACGCAGCGCTTTCTTGGCATTGTTAAAAATATCATCGATTTTATCGCCCGGTATGGGTTCGGCCACACCGAAAGAAGCCGTGACATGTGTCGGATCAAACGAACCGTCCAGATAGGCCGGGGTAGAGGCAATCTGATCGCGGAAACGATCCATGACAGAGCAGGCATCAAGAATATCGATATGTTTCAGACACAGCACAAATTCACCGCGACCAAGATGATAGCCGTCATCAAAGGAACGGGTGGATTTCATCAAAATGCCTGCAACATGGGCATAAATTTCCTCCATCGTGCGGCGGTCGTATTGCCGGGACAGCTCTGCCACATTATCAATCTCGAGATTGCAGATACAAAACGGATCACCCTTGCGATCGCGGCGGTCAAGCTCGCGCGCCACCTCGTTTTTCATCCCCGCGACACTGCGCAGCCCCGTTACCGTATCCAGCCCCATGCTGCTGCCGGCCGCATCCTCGCCGATTCGCCGCACCTGCTGGATATAGGCCAGCAGACGGTGCTCGACAGCGTTATATGCCTCCAGTGTCATTTCCGTCCCGCCTTGCGCAGCACGTACATATTTCGCGGCCTCGTCGGCAAGCTCGTCATGCAGACGGTGCAACTGTCCGACGGCCGTTTCGTCGAGTTCCCCCTTTGCCGCAGCATCGACGCACCAGGCCACCAATGCGGTCGGAATCTCAAATATCGTCGTTTCAACAGATTGCGGGAAAAACGCCATGCGCATCACCTGCCCGAACCATTCGATATGCGCCTCGATATCGCCGAGAAGCATATCGCCTGACAGAACGGATGCGTATTTCAATGCCATAGCTTGCGGAAACCTTCGGTCTTAAAAAAATTGATTAAAAAAAGCCGTTTCACGGTGCTACCCTTTTTCAGAATAGCCATGAAAATGCTAATATCAGGTTAAGAAACGCACCATTGTTTTTCAAGCTGTTTCAGCGTGCCGTCGGCCAGCGCTGTGCGCAATTCGCGCATCAGGCGGTTCATGGTAAAGACATTGTGCAGCGACAAAAGCTGCATACCGAGAATTTCGCCCGCACGGAACAAATGGTTCAGATAGGCGCGCGAATAGGTTGCGCAGCACGGACAGGCACAGTTTTTATCCACCGGCCCGTGATCTTCACGGAAACGCGCATTGCGCAGATTGATGCGGTCTTTTTCCGCGCCTTTTTTCAGTGCCCAGCCGTGCCGCGCCAGCCGCGTCGGCGACACACAATCGAATGTATCCATGCCCAGCTTCACGCCTTCAAAAATATCACGGAAACCGCCGATTCCCAGCAGATGCACAGGACGCCCCTCCGGCAGATGCGGCGTGCAGTAAGACACGACTTCATACATCTGTTCCTTATGCCCGCCGAGCGAGCCGCCGACGGCCGTGCCGAAAAAATCACGACTTGCCAGCCAGTCACAGCATTCCTTCCTGAGATCGGGATAAACACCGCCCTGTACGATTCCGTACATCTTCTGCCGCCCGTCATCCTTGCGTTTCCATTCCGCCAGAGAGCGGTCGCCCCAGCGCATACTCATCGCCATGGATTTTGCGGTATAATCGCGGTCAACATGAAACGGCGTGCATTCATCAAGCTGCACAATCAGATCCGCGCCCAGCTTGCGCTGGATATCGACGGATTTTTCCGGATCGAGGAACAGCTTTCTGCCGTCAAGATAGGAGCGAAACGCCGCCCCCTCTTCCGTAATTTTCAATACGCTTTTCTCCCGCCCCTGCAATCCGCGCCCCTTGATTTCATCCGCCACCGAACCGTGGCCAAGCGAAAAAATCTGGAACCCGCCGCTATCGGTCAGCATCGGCCCGTCCCAACCCATAAATTTATGCAGACCTCCGGCTTTTTCGATCAGATCGGGGCCGGGCTGGATCATCAGGTGATATGTGTTGGAGAGAATAATATCCGTGCCGCAGGCGCGCATCTGGTCGGGCGCAAGCCCTTTGATCGATGCCTTCGTGCCGCAAAAAATAAAATTGGGCGTTTCAATTGCGCCGTGCGGCGTTGTCAGAACGCCGAGCCGAGCGTGGCTGTCCGGGTCTTTATGCTGAATTTCAAAAGAAAATGACATCTGCTTTTTACTCCAAAACAAAAAGGGACAGTTTTATATGTCCCCTTTTGAAAAATCTATGTCTGCATATCCGGACGCTTTATGATTTAAGCGGCGGCTTCGCGTTTCTTTTCCAACTCGCGGCGCAGCTTTTTGAAATCTGCGGGCAGTTTGGATGCCGGCGTATCCAGAAGATAGGCATCAAATCCGCCTTTATGCTCGATCGTGCGGATTGCGGCTGTGGAAACACGCATGCGAATCTTGCGTTTCAGCGTTTCACTGTAAAACGAGGTTTCCTGCAAATTCGGCAGAAAACGGCGACGCGTCTTGTTATTGGCATGTGACACGTTATTGCCGGACTGAACGGTTTTTCCCGTTACTTTACAAAGCCTTGTCATTTTCTTTCTCTCTTGTTTCTGCTTTTTTAAAAAGCGCGTTTTTTTCGGGCGGAAGGCGTTTTTTTTGTAAAACAGCCGGAGTCCCGCCGATAATCCTCTAACGAAGGCCGAATTTACGCAATATCCCTTTCTCTGTCAAGGAGAAAAAGAGAAGAAAAAGCGGCGGGCGAAGCCTGATAAAACAGAACTTCGCCCGCGCATTTGTCGTATTTGTTCGGCTCGCATCCCTTTCGGTTATGCGACTTTCTTCTTGTTTGCCGGCAGAATGTTGTCCACACCGAATTTTTTCAGAATATCCATCGGCAGAGGCAGGATGATGGTCTGGCTCTTGTCGTTGGCAATCGTCTGGAAAGCATTCAGATAACGCAGCTGCATCGCGCCCGGCTCCTGTGCCAGTGTGGTCGAGGCTTCCACCAGCTTTTTGGCGGCCTGCGCCTCACCTTCGGCGCTGATGATCTTCGCGCGTCTTTCCCGCTCGGCCTCGGCCTGGCGGGCAATGGCACGAATCATGCTTTCGGCGATATCGACATGTTTGATTTCCACATTCGCCACCTTGATGCCCCATGCATCGGTTTGCTCGTCCAAAAGACCGCGGATATCCTCGCTGAGCTTGTCGCGGTTGGCCAGCATTTCATCCAGATCGTGTTTACCCAGAACAGCCCGCAATGTTGTTTGCGACAACTCGCTCGTTGCCCGCATGAAGTCGGCCACTTCGTTGATGGCACGCTCCGGCGTGACGACGCGGAAATAAATCACCGCATTCACCCGCACCGAAACGTTATCATGCGAGATAATGTCCTGACTGGGAACGTCAATTGTGCGGACACGCGTATCAATGATAACCATTTGCTGGATGAACGGGATGAGGATGATCAGACCGGGACCTTTTAGACCTGTATATCGTCCAAGCGTATAGACAACGCCCCTTTCATATTCCCTCAAAATCCGGATGGCGGCGGCCAGAAAAATGACTGTCACCAGCGCCAAAAACGCCAGAACTCCTATATGCATATTTTTGTTACTCCTGTTGCTGTCTTAAAAAATATATCGATAACCCGGTATTATCGTAATTGTTATATTCGGCCGCGTCAATCGATGGCAATCACAGCCTAAAAATCTTTTCAGGTCGATGTATTTTGCCGGTGTATAGCATTGGCAATTGCTATACGGTGATATCGTCTTCCGGATCGTCGACCGGCGCGATAACAAGCTTCAACCCGTCGATTCGCACGATTTTAACCATTTCCCCTTTGCGGAAGCTGCGCGGCTGGTCGGGAACGGCGCTCCAGATTTCTCCGCTCACGCGTACGTCGCCCTTGCCGTTTGCCCATTTGAGGATTTCGGCTTTGCTGTTCAGCATCCCTTCCTTACCGGTCGTCACCGGACCGCGCTGCCCCTTGATCGCATAGGCCAGCACAACCGTCAAAATCAGGAAGCTGAAGCCCGTGACAACCCCGATTGTCCACCATGACAGACCGACTCCCGTCAAATCCGGTTCATACAAAATTGTTGCCCCCATGGCGAAGGAAAACGCTCCGCCGATGCCAAGCACGCCGAAAGACGGCACCACCGCCTCCCCGGCCATAAATCCAAGTCCCAGCAATATCAATATAACCCCCGCATAGTTGACCGGCAAAACATTCATGGCAAAAAGCCCCAAAACAAGGCAAATCACCCCGATAACGCCCGGCACGAATGTACCGGGATTGGCGAATTCATAAATCAAACCGTATCCGCCCAGCGTCATCAGCAGAAACGCGACATTTGGATCGGTGATGATCTGCAGAAACCGCACACGCCAACCCGTATCCTTGCGCAAAATCACCGCATCTTTCGTATCCAGCGTTTTTTCAACACCGTCTTTGACCTTGACCGTCCGCCCGTGCATTTGCACCACCAGATCCTGCAAATCCTCTGCAACGATTTCAATCACGTTCAATTCAATCGCCTCTGCCGCCGTCAGGGAGGAGGCTTCGCGCACGGCTTTTTCCGCCCAATCGGCGTTGCGTCCGCGCATCTCGGCAAGGCCGCGGATATAGGCCGAGGCATCACTGACGGCTTTTTCCGCCATAGCGCCCTGCGACGGCCGTTGCTGCTCCTTCTCTGCTCCCTCTTTATCCTCATCGTCTTTCGATGTGCCGCGTCGCTGTTCCTCCGTAGGCCCTTCCGTGCCCATCGCCACCGGCGTTGCCGCTCCGATATTCGTTCCCGGCGCCATCGCCGCGATATGGCTGGCATAAAGAATATAGGTTCCGGCACTGGCCGCATGCGCACCCGGCGGGCTGACATAAACGACCACCGGCACACTCGCCGACAAAATCGTCTGGGTGATGTCGCGTGTCGAGGTCAAAAGACCTCCCGGCGTATGCATTTCCAGCACCAGCGCCTCGGCGTTCATTGCCTCTGCCTGCACCAGATGTTTTTTGATATGTTCGTGGATAACGGGGCCGATCACGCCCTGCACCTGTATCGAATAGACAACGGGGTAGCTCGCCTCAAGCCCTTCGGAATCCCGCGCCTCACTCGGCGGCAACACATCCCGGTCAGCGCGCGCGGCAATATCCGGCGCAGCAAAGGATAAAACCAGCCCGGCGAATCCTGTTAAAAATAAAACGGCTGAAACGTAACGAATAATGCGCGATGCCATGAATGCACTCCTGTTATACCCTTCAGGGTCGAGACACTAGTGTACTTGAGGCATAACTAACTGGCAAGGCTTGCTTTTGCCTCACCCGATAAAATCTCCAATTCGCGCAGCACCGCATCCCCCATCCCCGCTGTCGAAACCGCGTCGGGATGGTTCGTATCGGTGATATCGGCGGTGCGCACGCCTTTTTCCAGCGTGTTTTTCACAGCGTTTTCCACCAGATCGGCCAGATCGCCGCGATCGAAAGAATAGCGCAGCAGCATGGCCAGCGACAGAATTGTTGCCAGCGGATTGGCAATATTCTGCCCTGCAATATCCGGCGCCGACCCGTGTACCGGCTCATAGAGCGCAAACGGCATACCGGTTTCGGGATTCTGCGCCCCCAGCGAGGCCGAAGGCAACATGCCCAGCGATCCGGTCAGCATCGCCGCCTCGTCCGAGAGCATATCCCCGAACAGATTGTCGGTAAAAATAACATCAAATTGCGCCGGTGCGCGCAAAAGCTGCATGGCGCAGTTATCGGCATACATATGTGTCAGCTCAACATCGGAAAATTCTTTTTCATGCAGCGCCGTCACATCCTCGCGCCACATTTTTCCGGCTTCCATCACATTGGCCTTGTCGCAGGAGCAGACGCGCCCGTCCCGCTTGCGCGCCAGATCAAAAGCCACGCGTGCCGCACGCAGGACTTCCGAAGTCGTATAAACATGCGTATTTATGCCGCGGCGCTCACCGCTGCCGAGATCCTCCACACCGCGCGGCTCGCCGAAATACACGCCGCCTGTCAGTTCCCGCACAATCAGAATATCCAGACCGCGCACAATTTCCGGCTTCAGCGTCGAGGCATCGACCAGCGCATCAAACACAATCGCCGGACGCAGATTGGCGAACAGATCCAGCTCTTTGCGCAGTTTCAACAGTCCGGCTTCCGGCCTTTTCGCGTAATCGACATTATCCCATTGCGGTCCGCCGACCGAGCCCATCAGAATGGCCGAAGCCTTGCGCGCCGCGGCCAGCGTGTCATCGGAAAGCGGTACGCCGTGCGCCTCGTAGGATGCGCCGCCGATCAGCCCGTGCGTGACCGTAATGCGGTCGAGTTTCTTGCCGTTGATCCAGTCGATGATCCGCACGGCTTGCTGCGTGATCTCCTCTCCGATGCCGTCACCCGGCAGCAGCAGAATGGTTTTATCCAGATTCTCGGTCATATCCGTTTCTCCTCAGGCTGCGCTTTGCCGGCTTTCCACTTCACGGACAACCTCTTTCAGGCGCGTGATTCCCCAGTCGATCTCTTCACGGCTGATGGTCAGCGGCGGCGCGAAACGCACGACGGTTTCATGTGTTTCTTTCGACAATACGCCTTTTTCCTTCAGACGCTCGCAAATTTCGCGTGCCGAAACCCGTGCCGGATCAAAATCGACACCGATCCATAAGCCCCGTCCGCGAATTTCACGAATCAGACTGCTGGAGAGTTTTTTCAGCTCCTCCATCATATACGCGCCCTGTTCGGCACTTTTTTCCACCAGATTTTCCTCTTCCATAACCTTCAGCGCCTCCAGACCGACAGCTGCCGCCAGAGGATTTCCGCCGAAGGTTGAGCCGTGACTGCCCGGATTGAACACATCCATCAATTCCCGTTTTGCCAGAAAGCAGGAAACCGGCATCATACCGCCGCCGAGCGCCTTGCCCAGCGTCAGGCCGTCAGGACGGATTCCTTCATGCTCGAAACAGAACATTTTTCCTGTGCGCCCCAGACCGGACTGGATTTCATCCAAAATCAGCAGCACGTTTTTTTCGTCGCACAATGCGCGCAAATCTTTCAAATATCCGTCGGGCGGCATTTTAATCCCTGCCTCGCCCTGTATCGGCTCAATCAGAATTGCCGCAGTGTTTTCCGTCACCGCCGCACGCATGGCGGCGATATCGCCGAACGGTACGGTTTTAAAGCCCGATGTCAGCGGTCCGAAACCGTCTTTGTAATCGGGGTCGGAGGAAAAGCTGATGATCGTCGTCGTGCGTCCGTGGAAATTTTCCGCGGCGACGATAATCTCCGCCCTGTCTTTTTCAATCCCCTTGATGTGATATCCCCAGCGCCGTGCCGCCTTGATCGCGGTCTCGACCGCTTCCGCGCCGGTATTCATCGGCAAGGCCACATCCATCCCCGACACAGTACAGAGTTTTTCCAGAAACGGCCCCAGCCTGTCGGTATGGTAGGCGCGCGAGGTCACGGCAAGCTTCGCCGCCTGCTCCGTCAGCGCCTTCACCAGACGCGGATGGCTGTGACCGTGGCTGACGGCGGAATAGGCGCTCATCATATCCAGATATTTATTGCCGTCTTCGTCCCAGAGCCAGACACCCTCGCCTTTTGTCAGGACAACAGGCAGCGGGTGATAATTATGCGCACAGAATTTATTTTCTTTTTCAATCATTGTCATTGGGGTTTTCTCTCCCTATATATACGGGGTGAAACATGCACAACTTTTACACCAATCGAGGCAAAAGATAAATGGTCAAACCGATAATATTTCTGGATCTGGACGGTGTGATTGCCGATTTCGAGACCCATGCCGAAACACAGGGGAAATATCACCGCGTGACCGGAAAACTTGACCGCGAGGCGCTTGACCACCAATGGTGGAGCACGATCCCCGTCTTTGACGGTGCGCAGGAATTCTATGAAACGCTGCAGAAAATCGGCGATGTCAAATTCCTGACCGGCCCGATGCTGCATTCGGGATGCCATTCCGGCAAGGCGGAATGGATCGAAAACTTCGATAAAAACCGCGGAAAATGGGCGCTGCGCGATCTGATTATCTGTCCCGCACCGGACAAACATCTGCTATCGGGGCCGGGACGCATTCTGATCGACGACCGCAAAAACAATATTGCCGACTGGCGGCTGGCCGGCGGAATCGGTATTCTGCACGAGGGCGATTTTGACCGCACACTGGAACATGTAAAAAACGCGCTGACAGGCAACGGGTAAAACACGGGAAAAATCCGTGAAAAACACTTGATTAAAACCGTGTTTTTTTCCTATCATTCGGGCAGGGAACAAATCATTCTTGAAAAACACAATATCTCTTGTAAAAGCGGAGGCTTGCATCAATATGAGAAAACTTATCTTTCTTTGCGTTCTGGTTCTGGCAGCGGCGGCTTATTCCGGCGACGCGCTCGCATCGGCAACCCAGCCGCGCCTTCTCAGCAAGCATCATGACTGGGGCGTTTACGTTTATGAAGAACGCGGTCATAAGGTCTGCTTCATGGCCTCCGCTCCTTCACGGTCGGAAGGCAATTACACGCGCCGCGGCGATGTCTTCGCCTTTATCACGCACTGGACGGAAGACGGCAGCAAGAACGTCTTCAACATTATGACAGGCTACCCGTACAGAACCGGCAGCACTGTCAATGTCGATATTGACGGCAAAAAATTCACCCTGCCGATCACCAAAGGCGAGATGGCCTGGGCTGCGGACAAGGAAACAGATGACGGGCTGGCTGACGCCATCCAGCGCGGCAACCGCATGGTGGTGCGCGGCACCTCGCAACGCGGCACGCTGACAACGGATACGTTCAGCCTGCGCGGCAGTACAGCGGCCTACCGCGCCTCTCTGCAAGCCTGCAATATGTGATCGGAATCGGCCTCCGTTCTTAAAAACAGCGTTTTGTTGCGCGATGTGTCGCCGGAAATAATGCGGATATCCGATTTTGCAATCCCGAAAGTCTTTGATAGCAATTTGATGACAGCCTGATTGGCTTTGCCGTTTTCCGGAACGGCGCTGACAGCTATTTTCAGGACAGAGCCACCATTGCCGTCTTCCGCTATACCGATAATCGCATTACGGCGGGATTTGGGAGAAACGCGGATATAAAGACGCAGACCGCCGTCACATTTTTCAAAGAAGAGAGGCAATAATCTGGCGGAATTCTTCAATTTCGGGACGCGGCAGCGATAACAGGGACAACCCGCCTTCTTCTATCCCGCGCACGGAAAAACTGTTTTCGCCGATGGAAACGCAATGCTCGCTATGCACGGCGGAATAGGATAAAAATGCGGCATAAGCATAACCTTCAAGCGCCAGCCACATATCATCGCCATTCAGATCGACCGAACGGACATCCTGCGGCAGCACCGCATAGCAGGAATTCTGCGCGGCGGCATCTTTGGCCGGAAACGCAAAACACAAAAAAGCGGCCGCAAGAAACAGGGTGTATTTTTTCATGGAATATCCTCCCTTATGGCCGTGAATACGGCTGTATCATCATAACATGGCCTTTCTTATAAGGCAAAGCACCGTTTTTGACCATGAGTTTCCCGTAAAACTTTTCATATTATTGACTTTTTGGAATAATATAATAATTATCAATTTATTTCTGGACATTTATTACAAAATATGAGATTATGGATATATCTTACAGAGCAGAATGATTCTTGAAGAAAAAGAGGGCAAACCCCATGCGTTACGAAGGAAATTTTGATCGTAAAATCACCCACAGCGCCGTTTTGCACGGCAACGGTGTCAATGATACCCTCAAAAGCAGACTCCCGCGCTGTGAAACAACGCCGTCACGCAACTTCAGTGCCTTCAAACCCTCCACACATGCGCCGGGCAACGGATAGTAGCCCTTAGGGAAAATTTCATTTATACTGCGCCTTTAAACGGCGCATGAGGAAACAATGCCCGTCACAGTCAAACACAGCCGGAGTTTTGAGGCCGTAATGGGGATGGATCTCGCCCTTACCAGCGAGGAAGAACTACTGATTATCAGCGACGAACCTTTTCCCGCTGACGTATTGCGCGTGGAATATTACGCCGATACGCAGTTGCTGATTATGTTTTTCAACGATGGGCGGGAAGACAGCGACGGCATGTTGCTTGATCACGAAATTCCCGAAGAATTTATCCCGCATATCGGCGCGGCCGCAACCATTTACGTTGCCTATTACAATGAAAGCGGCGAGGCCGTCAATGTCTATAAAGTCCCGCTGATCCAGCTCGGCACATTTTAACAAAAAGAAAAGCCCCGCCGCATCGGGCAGGGCTTCTCAAGAAATTTACAAATCTGCCAAAGTCATTCTCCATCAAACAGAGCCGAAACCAAATCTGTCATTCTGAGCCGAAGGCGAAGAATCTCCCGGCAAGCAAGATCTTTCGCTTCGCTCAAGATGACGGGATGGAGTTATGCGACAGAGAATTACTCTAAATGTCGCGGATCATAGCACGATCAATGATGACAGCCGCTTCTCCGCCCTCATGGTCGATTTTGTCATGCGCCTCAGGCTTTTTGCCGATGATGACATAGGTGCCGCGATCGGTTTCAAAAACCGCCGGACAACCGCAACCGCAACTGCCGCACATATAAGCTTCGGGGGTAACTTCGTTCAGTTTCATGTTTTTTGTCTCCTGATTTTTTTATCTACCGCCGTGTTTTTCACAGCTACCGAACGGGATTATATATCAAGATTCGACACGGACAAGGCATTTTCCTGAATAAATTCGCGCCGCGGCTCGACAATATCGCCCATCAGTGTTGAAAAGATGGTTTCTGCCTCTTCTTCATGGCCGATTTTCACCTGCAGAAGCGAGCGCACATCCGGATCAAGTGTGGTTTCCCAAAGCTGGTCGGGATTCATTTCACCAAGACCTTTATAGCGCTGAATCGAAAACCCCTTGCGCCCCGCCTTCATCACCGCATCGTAAAGCCCGACAGGGCCATGGATCGCTTCGCTGTCCTGATCGTCGAAATGCAAAACACCGCTGCCGCCGAAAAATTCGATCAGCGCATCCTGCATCTGTGCGAGTTTCTGTGCCGACATGGAATCCAGCATTTCCGGTGTCAAAGCCGCGCGCGTCTGTACGCCCTGAAGATCGCGGATCAGCACAAGACTGCCCTCTTCCTCATTCCATTGCCCCGTCCAGCCGCGTTCGGTCACATCGCTGATTTCATCAATACGCGCGGCAATCTGTTCCGCCAGTTTTCCACTCCGCTTTTCCGGATCAAAACCGCCAAGCAAGGCGGCCTGCTCCACGACGCGTCTGTCACATCCCAGACGGCGCGCAATCGCCTCGACCGGCTTCTGCGCCTTGCGCGCGGTATCAATGATATGGCGCAAATCCTGGCCGACCGAAACCGAACCGTCGTGTGCCTCAAAACGGATATCGTCAATGACGCTGCCGATCAGATATTCCTCCAGCGCCGCATCGTCTTTCAGATAATATTCCGCTTTTTTGCCGCGCTTGACCTTATACAGCGGCGGCTGCGCGATATAAAGATAGCCGCGCTTGATCAATTCGGGCATTTGCCGGAAAAAGAAGGTCAAAAGAAGCGTGCGGATATGCGCACCGTCCACATCGGCATCGGTCATGATGATGACTTTGTGATAGCGCAGTTTTTCGATATCGAATTCATCCGGCCCGATTCCCGTCCCCAGCGCCGTAATCAGCGTACCGATTTCCTGACTGGAGAGCATTTTATCAAAACGCGCACGTTCGACATTGAGAATTTTACCGCGCAACGGCAGGATTGCCTGATTTTTACGGTGCCGCGCCTGTTTGGCCGAACCGCCCGCACTGTCTCCCTCGACAATGAACAATTCGGACAGCGCCGGATCACGCTCCTGACAATCGGCCAGCTTGCCGGGCAGTGACGATACGTCCAAAGCCCCTTTGCGCCGTGTCAGATCGCGCGCCTTACGTGCGGCCTCCCGCGCCGTTGCGGCTTCAACCACTTTGCCGATGATTTTTTTCGCGTCCTGCGGATTTTCCTCGAACCAGTTTTTCAGATTCTCGCCGACGACGGTTTCCACAGCAGGGCGCACCTCGCTGGAAACCAACTTGTCTTTGGTCTGGCTGGAGAATTTCGGATCGGGAACCTTGACGGACAGAACACAGCTCAACCCTTCGCGCATATCATCGCCCGAAAGCTGCACCTTCTCTTTTTTCAGCAACCCGTGTTCCTGCGCGTAATTGTTGATGGTGCGCGTCAGCGCCGCGCGGAAACCGGCCAGATGCGTACCGCCGTCACGCTGCGGAATCGTATTGGTGAAACACAGCACATTTTCGTGATAGGCATCCGTCCATTCCATGGCGACTTCCACGGTGATGCCCTCCTCCTTCAAGTCACTGCTGAAAGCAATCGGCCCCGCATGCAGAACGTTTTTGGACTTGTCCATATATTTGACAAAAGCGGCCAGACCGCCTTCATAGAAAAACTCCTCGCTTTTCTTTTCCTCTTCACGCGCATCGGTCAGAACAAGGCGCACGCCGGAATTAAGAAAAGCCAGTTCCCGCAGCCGTTTTTCCAGCGTCTTGAAGCTGAAATCCGTCATTGTGAAGGTTTCGGAAGACGGCAGGAAAGTGACCTCCGTCCCCTTTTTTCCGTCCGCATCGCCGACAATTTCTAACGGTGATTCCGCCTTGCCGTGGCGAAAACGCATATACCATTCCTTGCCGTCGCGCCATATCCGCAAATCCAGCCTTTCGGACAATGCGTTGACCACCGACACACCGACACCGTGCAGACCGCCCGAAACTTTGTAGGAGTTCTGGTCGAACTTACCGCCCGCATGCAACTGCGTCATGATGACCTCTGCGGCGGAGACACCTTCTTCATGCATTTCAACCGGAATACCGCGCCCGTTATCTCGAACCGTCGCCGAACCATCGGCGTTCAGAACAACATCGACACGGTCGCAATGCCCCGCCAGCGCCTCGTCAACCGCATTATCGACGGCCTCATAGATCATATGATGCAGGCCGGTGCCGTCATCCGTGTCACCGATATACATTCCCGGACGCTTGCGCACCGCGTCAAGACCTTTGAGGACTTTGATCGAATCTGCGCCATATTCTGCCGGATTTGCGGCATTTTTATCTGCCGTCTGCACCTGTTCGGACATGTTCTTGAGAATCCTTCTTGTAATTTGTCGTCAGTCTAGCAAAATCCGCCGCGAAATGGCAGGAAAAACAGCAAAAAAACGCATTTTTTTCTATGCCGAACCCTGTATTTTTCTATTTTTTTGCTCTCAGACAATGCATAGTCGGATTAATTCGTGATATAATAAAAAATACAACTGTATGTTAAATCTTAAAGGCCGGCGGGATCAACGAAATATATGCCTTATAAATTCAACAGCGTCACAGTTCTGATTGTGGAAGATGCGCAGGAGATGTTTGAAATCACCCGCTCTGTCCTGCAGACTTTCGGCATCAGCCGCATCATTTCCGCCCATGATCTGCGCGGCGGTTTCAGGAAATTCTGCAATTACAATCCCGATCTGGTCATTATCGACTGGCTGGACAATACCGCCGGAGAAAATCCGGGCGGCATTTCCGACGGGCTGCGACTGATGCAGGCGATCCGGCACGATCCGAAAAGCCCGAACAAATTCACCCCGGCGATTATGATGACGGGATACAGCATCCGCCGCAATGTCGATCTGGCGCGTGATTACGGCGCAACGGAATTTCTCGCCAAACCGTTTACGGCAGAGTCGCTGTATAAAAAAATCGAGCATATCATCGAACATCCGCGCCGCTTTGTAAAAACGCCGAATTTCTTCGGCCCTGACCGCCGGAGAAAGGCCGAAGACCCGCCCGGCCGCGAACGCCGTGCCGATGAAATTGTTTTTGAACCGGCGAAAGAAAATCTGTAAGATAGATATAATTCGTAAAACAGGTTGAAACCATGCTGAACACTCTGGAAAAAATCGAAATCATCAACCCGCCCAATATTCTCAAGAAAAAAGTGGGCTCCGGCGGAATTGACCCGTCGCTGATCCGCGCGGCACAGCGCAAAATGTACCAGAATTCTGCAAATTTTTTCCCCCTTGCCGAAAAACATATGCGACGCATTTCCGAGTTGCTCGGCAACAGAGAGCGCCGCCCGAAAGATATTTTACGGGATGTTTCCGATTGCGTGGGACGCATGAAAGCGCAAGGTGCCATGTTTGATTATCCGCTGGTCACGGAAGTCAGCGCCATGCTGATGAATTTTCTGCCGCAGGTTGAAAAAATAGATGCCGATATTCTTGAAATTCTTGCCGCCTATCAAACGACAGTGCGCACCGTCATCACCCGTAATCTGCGCGGCCCCAAAACGGCGGAAGGACAGGAACTTGTCACCGAGCTTGAATATGCCTGCGCCCGCTATTACAAATACCGTTTTCTGCGCGAGAAAAAAAGCGCCTGAGAGCCCGCTGCCTTTCAACCGTGGCTTCTGTTCTTTACCATTGGTAATGATCTTTTAAAAACCACGTCATCCTGAGCCGCAAGGCGAAGGATCTCTGTGACGTACAGAAAGATTCTTCGCTACGCTCAGAATGACGCATAGGAATACGCAAAATTAAGGACGTCACGCAAAATCCAGCCCCCATTCACGATAACGTTCGGGATCGTCCATCCAGTTTTCCTTGACCTTGACGAACAGCTCAAGATGCACATCCTGCTCCAGCAGCTCTTTCAGCTCCGTACGCGCCTCTGTGCCGATCTGTTTGATGCGCTGTCCGCGCTTGCCTAAAATCATAGCCTTATGACGGTCTTTTGTTGCATAGATAATCTGTCCGATGCGCAAACGCCCGTTTTCATCCGTCTCCCAGCTTTCGGTCTCGACCGCGCACATATACGGGATTTCCTGATGCATCTGCTGCATCAGCTTTTCCCGTGTCACCTCCGCCGCCAGCAGCCGCGCGGGCATATCGGAGACAATCTCCGGATCATAGCGCCACACGCCTTCCGGCATATCGCGGGCGAAATCCTCCAGCAGTTTTTCACAGCCGTCCCCCGTCAGGGCAGACACCATATAAACCTCGGAAAACAGGCCGGTTTTAAAAAACTTCTGCGCCGCCTCCAGCAATTCATCCCGTTTTACCAAATCGATTTTATTCAGGATCAGCACGATTTTCTGCGGTACTTTGCGTTTCTCCAGCTCGGACAGCAGTAATTCTTCAGCCGGATTGCGCTTTTTGCGGCCGGCATCCATCAGAACGGCAATGATGTCGGATTGGTGCGCCTCGCGCCATGCGGCGGAGACCATCGCCCTGTCCAGACGCTTCTGCGGCGGAAAAATACCGGGCGTATCGACCAGAATAATCTGGCTGTGATCCTGCATGGCAATACCGACGACACGGCTGCGCGTGGTTTGCACCTTATGCGTGACAATTGAAACCTTCGTGCCGACCAGGCGGTTGACCAGCGTCGATTTCCCCGCATTCGGCGCGCCGATCAGGCTGACCGTACCGCAGCGTTGCTGGTTTATCTGCGGCGGAGCGGTTTTATTCATTGGATTTTTTTTCTTTTCCGGAGAGTTTGGAGGAAGTTTTTTCACTGTCGGCGATCTGTTCCAGCATCATCTGCGCCGCCTTTTTTTCAGCCTTGCGCTTGGATTCCCCTGTTACGCAAACTTCTTTCATACCGCTGACGGCCAAGGCCACTTTGAATTCCGGCGCGTGATCGGGACCCGAACGCGCGACAAGCCGGTATTCCGGCAGCCCCATCCCCTGCGCCTGTAACCATTCCTGCAATTTGGTTTTCGGGTCTTCCGGCGGGCGCGGCGCACGCAGAATCAGATCGCGCCAATGCGCTTCGATAAATTTGCGTGCCTTGCGATATCCGCCGTCGAGATAGATGGCGGCTATCACCGCCTCCAGCACATCGGCCAGAATGGCTTTCTTCTTGCGGCCGCCGCTGCGCTGCTCACCGCTGGACAAAACCATATCGCCCCCCAGATCCAGCTTTTCGGCTATACCGGCCAGCGTGCTTTCCCGTACGGCTTCGGCGTGGCGCTTGGCCCAGTCGCCCTCGCTTTCCGACGGAAAAACATCGTAGATCAGATGCGCCACAGCCAGTCCCAGCACGCGGTCACCGAGAAATTCCAGCTGCTCGTAGTAATAATGATGATGATCGGAATTCTTCTGAATGCGGTTGGGCAAGGCGCTGGCATGGGTGACGGCGGTGCGCAGAAACTGGATATCTTTGAACGTATAGCCGATACGTTTCTGCAAATCGTTCAAATCCGCAGACCCCCTTTTTTTCATCTGTGTACGTATTTTTTTCTCACCATCCATGCTGTTGTTTTACACCTCCGCCCGAAAAAAAACAACAAAACAATAAAACCGCGGCTTTGGCACGGTTTTTGCAAGTTACTCCGGCAAGGATAAATATTTTGCGGAAAGGACAGAAAAATGGCCCTACAGTCACTCAATAACGCTCTTTCCGGGCTGCGCGCGGCGCAAAGTGCCATCGATCTGACGGCCAATAATATCGCCAATGCGGGAACACCCGGCTATACGCGGAAGATTCTGCCGCAGGAGGCGCATTTTACCAGCGTCAACGCGCTGGGCGTGCGCGTGCGCGAGATCATGCGCAGCGTCGATATGTCGCTGCTGCGTGAAATGTTCGGACAAAGCACGCGCGTGGCCGAATTGGGCATCCGCGAGCAGTATCTCTCGCGCATTCAGTCCTTTCACGGCCCGTCTGAGGCGGAACGCTCGATCGGCGCTGTTCTGAACCGCCTGCAGGAAGATTTTATTGCCCTTTCCGCCGAGCCGGAAAACAGCGTTATGCTGGGCAATGCCGTCAATACGGCTTCGGAAACCGCGCGGCAGTTCAACCGTTTTTCCGATCTGCTGCAGCAGATGCGCAACGATGCACAGGCGGATATTGCCAATTCTGTGGCAAAGGTCAACGCAGCACTGGAAAAAATTGCCGATCTGAACCGCAAAATCGGTACAATGACGGCATCGGGGAAAAGCACCGCACTTTTGGAAGACCAGCGCGACAATGCCTTGCGGGTCGTCACTGAACATATGGATATATCCTTCTTCAAGGGCGACAACAACAAGATTACCGTCATGACAAAGTCCGGCCAGACATTGGCCGACACCACAGTCCGCCCGCTGGTTTTCCAGCCGACCCAGCAGACGCCTGCGACATTTTACCCCGGCGGCGGCTCTGCCGGGCTGTTCATCGGCGGTACGGACGGTTTCGATCTTACCGATCAGAATATCGGCGGCCGCATCGGCGGGTTGCTGCAAATGCGCGATGAAATTCTGCCGCAATATCAGGCACAGATCGACGAGCTGGCGCAAAAAACCGCCGCACGATTCGCCGCACAGGGTCTGGCGCTGTTCACTGATCCGTCCGGCAACGTGCCGCCAAGCGCAACCCCGCCCGACCCCGTCACCTATGTCGGTTTTTCCGCCGTCATGCAGGTCAATCCTGCCGTTCTTGCCGATCCGACCCTGCTGCGTTCGGGCACGGAAGGCGCGACCGTACCGCCCGGCTCCAACGAGGTTATCCGCAAAATCGTCGATTTTGCCTTCGGCTCATTCTCCAGCCAGCAGGCGCAGGGCAATGTTGACCTGAATGCCGCACCGACAATCTTCGGCGCAACAGGCATGACGCAGACAGCGCAGTTTATCGGCAATGAAAATATTGCGGCGCTCGGCGTTCTGACAGATCATCCCGACATCAATCCGGGCGACCAGTTCACAATCACAATCGGCGGCGGTCTGCCGCAGAATATCACAATCAATGCCGGAGATACCGCCACCGATCTGGTCAACAGCATCAATGCGGTAATGCCCGGCACGGCACGGCTGAACGGACTCGGCCAGCTTGTACTGGAAGCCGGCGCAGATATTACGCTTGCCAACGCCTCGCTGCCCCCTGCCGGTTTCGCGGCTTTGGGGCTGACGGCGGGCACCACGCCGGGGCAAAACCCGTCCTTTACGATACGGGCGGGGCTGAACAATCCCGTCACCGTCATTATCGAACCGACGGATACGGCCGCAGATATCCTTAATACGCTCAATGCCGTTCCCGGCATTACGGCACAGTTGAACGGCGATGGCGAGCTTGTCATCACGCCGGTAGACGGCGGCGATCTGACGCTGACGGACGGCACGGGTGCACCGCTGGCGGCGATGGGCGTTTCGATCTCCGGCGTACCGCATGAAGCGTTCCGCGAAACGGAGCTGGGGCCGAACGGCGATATCAATCTGGGGCTGACCGGCTTGACAAGCCTTGTGCAATATGCGCAAGGCATGGTCGGTAGCCATGCGGAAACACATCAGCGCACCACCTCCTCTCTGGATGGCGAGCAGATATTTTTTAACGCGCTGGAACAGCGCATGCTGAATGAAAGCGGCGTCGATCTTGATCAGGAACTGGCAAAGCTGATCGAATTGCAAACCGCCTATTCCGCATCGGCACGGATGATTGCTGCTTCGGAACAGATGTTTAACACGCTGCTGAATGCGGTCAGATAAGCAGACAGATAAAAGAAAGAGGGCTTAAAAAATGGTCAGTACATCCATCTCCTTTCTCGGAAAATCAAAAACGCAGAGCGCGCATCTGCTGCGGCTGCGCAATACGCTGAACGACCTGCAAAGACAGATCGCCACGCAGAAAAAGACAGACACGATGAGCGGTCTCGGCCGTGATGCCGTGCGTGCGCAAAATCTGCGCACCGATCTGAAAAACATGAAATCCTATGTCACGAATATCGAACGCAGCACGCTGAAAACCAAAATTATGAGTGAAACCATGACGGAAATCAGCCGTGTCGCGCAGGACATGGCCTCAGGCTTTCTGCTGGAAACCCGTTCGGGCGAAGTCGATGTCGATAATCTGCGCAGCATGGCCGAACACCATCTGCGCTATATCAAGGAATTGCTGAATACAAAACTGCACGATGCGCATGTTTTTGCCGGCAGTGACAGCCTGACCGCGCCTTTTGCCGATCTTCCGGGTCTGAACGCCAATATTCAGGCCGAATTCACAGACTGGCTGGCAGGCGGACAGACACCGCAGCAATTGCTGGATAACGTCGACGCTTTGACCGGAACGGCGCTCGGCCAGTCGCAATCACTCGGCTCTGCCGGACAGGTCATCGCCAAAATCGATGACGGGCTGGAAATCGACCTGACCGTCAAGGCCGACCACCCTGCTATCGAAGACATCGTCCGCGGACTGGCGCTGGCGGCAAATATGCAATTTCCCGATCCGGCTGTTGACACGGCCACAGCGGAAGAGTTTTTTATCATTTTTGAAGCGATCACCCAGAAACTCGGCAACGCAGCGCATGAACTGAACCGCGAGAACAACAAGCTTGTCACCAATACGATCTTGATGGAAAACGTCAAAACCCGCCATCAAAGCGACCGCGAGATTATGCTGAATGTTCTCAATGATATCGAAGATATCGATACGGCCGAAGCCGTCATTAAATTACAGGCGCTGGAAACGCAATTGATTGCCTCGTTTGAAACAACGCGACTGGCCAATCAGCTCTCGCTGGTCAATTTCCTTTAATTAATGGCGTAATGGCGCAGCATCAGTTAAACCGTTCGGTATTGTCACCGCGAAACCCCGACGCGCCGCCATCCTCTTCCCCGCCGAACATACGGCGCAACAGGCCGCCGATCCCCTCACCCTCTGCTGTGGGCGGGCGGTAGCGTAAATCCGTCAGATCGCTGCCGCCGATAATCTCCGCCCAAAGCTGCGCAGGCAGCGTTCCGCCCGTCACGCCCGTCATCGGACGGCCGTCATCATTGCCCATCCAGAGGCCCGCCACGATATCCTCCGTATAGCCGATAAACCACGCATCGCGGGCATTCTGGCTGGTGCCGGTCTTGCCGCGCACCCGCGCACCGTCAACGGCGGCGGCACGCCCTGTGCCGCGCGTCACAACCGTTTCCAGCATTACATCAAGACGGCGGATGATACGGGCAGGGAACACGCGTTCAATCTCCGGCGCATCGCGGCTGTAGAGAATCTGCCCCGCATCATCGCGGATTTCCAGCACCGCATAGGGATAGACGGAAAACCCGCCATTGGCAAAAACCGCATAAGCTGCTGTCAATTCCATCAGCGTCACTTCGCTGGAACCGAGCGCCAGACTAAGATCGCGCCGCATCTCCGAGGTGATGCCCGCCTTGCGTGCGGCGGCAATGACATGGCCGATCCCCGCGCGGCGCATCAGCCGGACTGCTGCCGTATTCAGCGAGAAAGCCAGCGCGTCTTCCAGCGTCACCGGCCCGTAATAACGCCCGGCAAAATTTTCCGGCGTATAGCCGCCCGCTTCCTCAGGTGTCAGCGGCGCATCGTCAATGACGGAGGACACATCCATGCCCTGCAGCAGCGCGGCAAGATAAATAAAAGGTTTAAAAGCAGAGCCGGGCTGACGCTCGGCCTGTACTGCGCGGTTGAAACGGCTCTGCGCATAATCGCGCCCGCCGACCATCGCCCGCACCGCCCCGTCAGGCGACAAGGCAAGAAACGCAGCTTCGCCTGCATTTTTCTCCTGCGCATGCGTGTCCAGCATGCGCCGCAGCAGAAAGGCGGAATTGTCCTGCATCGCGTTGTCCAGCGTTGTCGTCACGACAAGATTGCGCCCCGTTGTACCGACAAACCCGCCGATACTGTCGGCAATCCACTCCATAAAATGACGGTCGGCATGATCGCCGCGCGCATCGACGAAACGCAGCGGCAGATTTTGTGCCGTTACGCCGTCCAGCTGGCCGCGGTCAAGATAACCCGCATCGGCCATCGCATACAGCACCGTTACCGTACGCCGGAGCGCCAGATCAGGATTACTGAACGGCGAATAGCGTGACGGCGCCTGCAGCAGCCCGATCAAAAGCGCACTTTCCTCCAACGACAGCGCCACGGCGGATTTGTCAAAATAAGTACGTGCCGCCGCATCAATGCCGTAGGCACCCGCGCCGAAATAGACGCGGTTGAGATAGGCGGTCAGGATTTCCTCTTTATCGAATTTCTGCTCCAGCCACAGCGCCAGCAACGCCTCCTGAATTTTGCGCTTGACCGTGCGGTCGTGACTGAGGAACATATTTTTTGCCAGCTGCTGCGTAATTGTTGATCCGCCTTCGGAAATGCGTCCCTCGCGCAGATTGCGGGTAAAGGCGCGCGCCAATCCGCGCATATCCAGCCCGAAATGACTGAAAAACCGCCGGTCTTCCGTAGCCAGCAGCGCATTGACAAGATGGGCGGGCAGCGTATCGGCATAAACATCTTGTCCGCGCACGCCGCCATATGTCCCGACCGACCGGCCGTCATGCGCCAGAATCGTAATGCCCGTGCGGGCAGGCACGGAAACAATGTCATCCGTGCCGGGCAGATCGCGGGCGTAATACAGAATGAAGCCGAACAGAAAAATTCCCGCCCAGACGGAAAGCACAAAAAGCCACTTCCCGAAAAAGCGCAGACGGGCAAAGCGCCGCGCCTGCGTTTTTCGTGAAGTTCTTTTTTTTGCCGCTGTTTTTTTAGGTTTTGCGGCTGATTTCTTTTGTGTCGCGTTTTTCCGCTGAACCGTTTTTTTGGTTTTGGTTTTTTTTGCGGTTTTGCGTTTTTTCGCTGCCATATTTTATGAAGCGAGTTCCAGCGCCATAGCCGTTGCTTCGCCGCCGCCAATACACAGCGAGGCAACGCCGCGTTTCAGTCCGCGTTTCTGCAGGGCGGAGATCAGCGTCACCAGAATCCGCGCACCGGATGCGCCGATCGGATGGCCGAGCGAGCACGCGCCGCCATTGACATTGACTTTCTCATGCGGCAGGGCAAGCTGGCGCATCGCCGCCAGTGTCACCACGGCAAAGGCTTCGTTGATCTCGAAAAGATCAACATCATTCGCCGCCCAGCCGACACGCTCCAGCAGTTTCTGCGTCGCGCCGATCGGGGCGAGTGTGAAATCCGCCGGTTTTTGTGCGTGGAAAGAATGGCCTTTGATTTCAGCCAGAATCTTCAGCCCGCGCTTTTCCGCTTCGCTACGGCGCATCAGCACCAGCGCCGCCGCCCCGTCAGAGATCGAACTGGCATTGGCCGCCGTAACCGTGCCGTCAGGGTTGAAGGCCGGACGCAGCTGCGGAATTTTTTCCGGACGTGCGGTTTTCGGGCTTTCGTCTTCCGCAACGCTTTCCTCACCCTTGCGGGTTTTGACCGTCACGGGAACGATTTCCCCCGTAAAATCGCCGTCTTTCTGTGCACGCTGTGCGCGCGCCAGAGATTCCAGCGCAAAATTATCCTGATCCTCGCGCGTGATCTGCAGATTCTGCGCCGTATCATCGGCGAAAAAACCCATCAGCTTGCCGCGGTCATACGCATCTTCCAGCCCGTCAAGGAACATGCTGTCGGCAACCTTGCCGTGTCCCATGCGGAAGCCGCCGCGCGCCTTGTCGAGAAGATAGGGGGCGTTGCTCATGCTTTCCATACCGCCGGCCACCATAATGTTGGAGGAGCCGGAGAGAATCAAATCATGCGCAAACATCACCGCCTTCATACCCGATCCGCACATTTTGTTGATCGTCGTCGCCCCTGTCGATTCCGGCAGACCTGCGCCGAGCAGCGCCTGACGCGCCGGAGCCTGCCCCTGCCCTGCCGGCAGAACGCAGCCCATAATCACATCCTCGATCGTGTCATTGGCAATGCCGGAACGGTCAACCGCAGCCCTGATTGCCGCCGCGCCGAGATCATAGGCGGGCAGCGCCGACAATGCGCCCTGAAAACCGCCCTGTGCCGTACGTGCTATGCCTGCAATAACGATTGGATCTTCACTCATAATAATCACTCCTCTTTCTCTGGAATTGTTTGAAAATTAAAAACGGATAAAAAAACATTTCCCCCAATGTTGCTTTGCACAACGACTCTAGCCCTTCGGCACGAAAAAGAAAAGCCCTTCCGTGCAAGTTTTGGAAGACCTTGCACATTCGGGAGACGGCCTATATAACACTTGCATCTTTCAACAAGCGGAAAAAATATTTTATGGAGATCGCGTTCAAATTCTCGCTGCTTTACGTGCTGATCGCGGCGGGATATGTCGTACAGAAACGCTTTGCCCCGCCTTTGGAAAAGGTCAGCAATTTTCTGCTGCTGATCGTACTGCCGGTTTTTACGCTCGGCAAGCTCGGTTACAGTGATCTGGTTCCGGCCGATCTGCACAAGCTGCTTTTTGCGCTTGTTGTCGCGATCGTGATCTGCGGTATTTGCTATGCGGCCTCCGCCCTGATCTGGCGGGAGGAGGAGAAGAAAAACATGAAATACCTCGCCGCAGCCGCCGTGCCGAACGCCAATACCGGTTATTTCGGCATCCCCGTTGCCATGCTGCTGTTTTCCGATGATCTGGTCGCCAAATATATTCTGGCCAATTTCGGCATCGGTATCTTCCAGTTGACGCTGGGCTATTACCTGTTTGCCAAAAGCCGTGCCACTGTGCGCGACAGTATTTTGAAGCTTTTGTCCTTTCCGGCCTTCTGGGCGATGGCGGCGGGTCTTGCGATCAATTTTTTCGGGATCGATCTTACCGCACCTGTCGAGACAACAATCGTTTTTGCCGCTGATCTTTCGGCTTATGCGTTTTCTATCGGCGGCATGATGATTATCGGCATGGGTCTGGCCAATCTGGAATTTAAAGAGATCAATCTGAAAACCGTCATCTGGAGCAATATTTTCTGTTTTCTGCTCTGGCCTGCGGTTGTATGGGGGTTTCTGCTGGCGGATGCCGCATTTTTCGGCACGCTGGCGGCGGGGGAAGCCGCGATTTTCTGGTTGATGGCGGCCTGCCCCGTTGGTGCGAATGCGGTGCTGTACGCGCACGCTTTTAAACTGCATCCGGGACAGGCGACGCTGATGGTGATGTCCTCCACGCTGCTGGCGCTTCCGATTTTGGGGGTTGCGGCGCTGTTTCTTTTGCAATAATCTTTGCGGCAATACACAACAGCATAAGGATGATGACACAGATGACACGCGCATTCGTATTTCCCGGACAGGGCAGCCAGTATCCCGGCATGGGCAAAGAGCTGTTTGAAAACTTCCCCGCCGCCCGCGAGGTTTTTGAAGAGGTGGACGAGGCTTTGCAGCAAAATCTGAGCAAAATGATTTTTGAAGGCGCGGAAAGCGATCTGAACCTGACGGAAAACACCCAGCCTGCCCTGATGGCCGTCAGTATCGCCGTGATGCGTGTGCTGGAAAAAGATATGGGCGTTCTTCTGGGGCAGGATAAAAACACCGCCTTCGTCGCAGGGCATTCGCTGGGCGAATATTCGGCGCTGACGGCGGCAGGCGCATTGTCGCTGTCCGATACGGCGCGGCTGTTGCGGATTCGCGGACAGGCGATGCAGAAAGCCGTTCCCGTCGGTGTCGGCGCGATGGCGGCAATTCTGGGACTGGATTACGAAGATGTGGCCGCGATTGCGGCTGCGGCCAGCAATGCGGAAATCTGCGCGGCCGCCAATGACAACGCCTACGGACAGGTTGTGGTCAGCGGCCATAAACAGGCGGTGGAAAAAGCCGTGGCGCTGGCCTCGGAAAAAGGCGCGAAACGCGCCGTGATGCTGCCGGTTTCCGCGCCGTTCCATTGCGCGCTGATGCAACCCGCCGCCGATGTGATGGCCGAAGCGCTGGCCGCGGTCGAGATGACAGAACCGGCCGTGCCGCTGATCGCCAACGTCACCGCCTCTGCCGTCACCGATCCGGCGGAGATCAAAGATTTGCTGGTCCGGCAGGTGACGGGCACGGTGCGCTGGCGGGAATCCGTGCTTTATATGAAAGACAAAGGCGTGACGGCACTGGTCGAACTCGGCGCGGGCAAGGTGCTGGCCGGTCTGGTCAAACGCATCGACCGCGATATGGGGGCAACGGCCATCGGCAGCCCTGCCGATCTGGAAGCCTTTGCCGACAGCAATCTTTAAAAAAAAACGAGGATATGATTCATGTTTGATCTGACGGGTAAAAAAGCACTGGTCACCGGCGCATCAGGCGGTATCGGCGCAGCGATTGCCAAAAAACTTGCCGGACAGGGCGCTGAAGTCGTCATCACCGGACGCAAGGCAGAGCCGCTGCAGCAACTCGCCTCCGAAATCGGCGCCTTAAAAACCGGTGGGGCACATGTTATCGTCACAGCGCTGGACGATTCCGAAAAAGCCGCTGCGCTGATGAAAGAGGCGGAAGAGAAAACCGGCGGCATCGATATTCTGGTCAACAATGCCGGATTCACACGCGATATGCTGTCCATGCGCCTGACCGACGGTGACTGGGATGCCGTAATTCAGGTCAATCTAACCGCCGCCTTCCAGCTGTGCCGCGCCGCCATGCGCGGCATGATGAAGCGCCGCTGGGGACGCATGGTCAACATCTCCTCCGTCGTCGGCGTGACAGGCAATCCGGGGCAGGCCAATTACGTTGCCTCCAAAGCCGGGCTGATCGGCATGACAAAATCCATCGCCGCCGAACTGGCCAGCCGCAACATCACTGCCAATTGCGTCGCACCCGGCTTTATCGCCACAGCCATGACCGATGCACTGACCGATGACCAGAAAGCCGCTATCAATGCAAAAATTCCCGCCGGACGCATGGGCACGCCTGATGATGTCGCCGCCGCCGTGGTATATCTTTCCAGCGAGGATGCCGCCTATATGACAGGCCAGACCCTGCATATCAACGGCGGTATGGCAATGATTTAAAACGTCTTTTTTCTATATCATTGACATAAAAAATATTTTCGTGTAACCTTTTCCTGTTTTGCATCCGGCGGTCGTGATGCGGAACGGGAAAGAGGGTTACAGTTATGATGCATATAGAAGGTATGCGCGGCAGCTCTGCTGTCGGCCAGAACAATCAAACATCGTCATCGCAGAATGACAAAGCGATGCCGCTCTTCTCCGGCATATCATCCGAAGAGTTTCTGGCGCAAAGATCGGATTGGACAATCCGGCTTAAAATCGGCGATGACGGCAGCGAAGATCTTTCCGTAAACATTCCCAGACCGGATAAGAAAGATTTAAAAGCCGCCGCCGCAGCGCAAAAAATGACGACAAAAAAACGGCAGGATTTGATTTATTGGGCAGCTCAAAAAAACCGGTTATGGCTGACTGCCTATCTTTGTGCCGCTTATAATGAAAAAGAGGCACAAGGAGAAAACGCCCGCAACTGGTTTGACCCCGACCATAAATATGCTCCGGTATTGTCATTTGCCGGAGAGCGCAGCCTGCTATCCATGGCCTGTTATGAAGCATCGCCCCATACCGTCGCCCTGCTGCTGCAATGCAAAGAGATCAATATCAATAACGGTAGCGGCGAAGGTAAATATAACACGCCGCTTTGGGCTGCACTGAATTGCCCGAAACCTGAAAACGGGTGGACAATCGTAAAACTGCTGTGTCGTTACCGTGAATTGCAGATCGACAGAACCGACTTGAGTAAAGCCGCAACACAAAGCTTGCGCGAATTGCTGAAACACACGCAG